>CAIYDX010000328.1 GCA_903925005.1 uncultured Geobacteraceae bacterium | reverse complement strand
ACGGCCAGCGGCGGCGGAGCAAGAATCGTAGACAAATTCAAAGAACGAAAAGCTTTTTTAGGGGTAGAACCAAAATCAAAAGCAGAAACTACCATCTTAAACTAAAAGCATTATTGTCTTGACCAAAGGGTCCACTAAAAGTCGGCCTTCCCATACGAACTTATTAAGATTTGCATTCGCTTCCTCGTTCATCTTAGCAAACCCTTCTTTGTCATCTGGATAGACCATATCATTAAGGATGCCGGGGGTGCTCTCAAAGGCTTCCTTTGTGATGTGCAAAATGTTGCAGAAAGACTCGGATATCAATTCCATGACATAGGGAACATTTTGGGAACTGAGCCACGCATCTTTCTCCCAGGTCTCAGGTGCAAATACGCGAACTCTGTAAATGCCGGCGGGTTGAGCGTTGAGTATATCCATGGAGAGATCCCGTTCCTGTTGGAGGGATTGTTCCGCCATCTTGCGCTCAGTGATATCCTGTATGGTGCCGATCATTTGCAGTATGTTGTTATTATCGTCAAATGTAACTTCACCTAGTCCATACACCCATCTTGTTTCACCATCATTCTTACGCACTACCCTGTATTCTTTTGAAAAGGGATTTTTTTTGGAGATGACCTCTTCTTTAAGGTACCGATCCATCATCTGTCTGCCATCAGGATGAATAATATCCAACCAACCCTGAATGTTGCGGTTGTATTCTTTGTCAATGCCAAAAATTGAATTAAGAACTTCTGAAGACTGCCAAATGCCTTTAATAAAATCAGTACGATAAGAACCTATTGATGCCGCACGCTGAGACTCTTTGAAGAAATATTCGCTTTCTTTCAAGGCATCTTCTGCCATATTTCGCTCATAGATCTGATCTCGCTGCCGTCTTTGGATCGTGAACAACCCAAGAGAGCATAATATTGCTAAAACAGTAAATAGAATAGCTTGAAAATAAGCGTTTTTTCGCCAAGGAGCAAATAGTGAGTCAAGATCACGGGCCACAGCTACCACCAATGGTTTATCTGTTGGCGGTGAAGTCGGTTGAATAGTACGTAAGGCAACCAAGCGGTTTTCACCAGTAGCATAAACAGTACCTGAAAACACATTGCTGACTTTGCCACTTTCCCGGTGGCGCATGAAAAACGACTCGGGTTTTGCTAAGTCTTTGCCACTCGCCTCTGGTCGATCTGGTGAAATCATGAAGAGTTTTCCGTCACCATGGACGATCCCTGCCCACATATCTGTGGTGTAACAAACTGAGTTTAGGATTGTAGCGAAATATTCTGGTACTGCACTGACAATAACGATCCCTGCAAACTCACCTTTTGGACCAGACATAGTACGATAAAGGCTGATTACATATGTGTTTAAGACTGTCTTGAATGGCGCACTAATATGAAGGATGTTAGGATCTGGATTTTTGAGGGCGGTTTTGAAGTATTCACGCTTGGCAAAGTTCATGCCGATAAGTTTTGCTTCACTTGAAGCAATCACATTGCCGTCAGCATTAATAACTATAATTGGACTAACTCCAATCGTAGCATCGTCAAGGAGCTTTAGAAAACGATTGGCGTATTTGTAGTTATCTTTTTCAACCTGCCAAATTGGGAAATCTTTGATAATTCCATCAATTAGGCGATAGGTCAAAAGAAGCTGAGGTACTACATTTTTTTCTACTATTTCGGCTTGAGCAGATAGCCTTTGACGTTCTTGAGCATCAATTTGCTGATACTCCCTAATCTGGAAATAAGCTATGTATCCGCCTATCATCAGAAGGACCGTGATGAGGAGTAACCACTGATTGAGGAATCTGATATTGTCAGCTCTTTGCGGTGAGCTCATAAATACCTCAGATAAAAACATACCAATACAACTGTAACTCCAAATATAAACAGCCAGAGATAAAAATTAAAACAGGAATGCCTTCTTCTGAAATAGAAGATTTATCGGAAATTAAGGACATATCCGCTGAATTGGAACATCGTTAAGCGCAAGATATGCCTTCAGTGATTTTTCCACAGCCTGCTGGCAATGATACACCGCCGTGTCCAGTAATGGTGGCTGAATATGAATTACGTATAACATAGCCAAACGGAGTAATGGTAGGGATTTTGTAAATAGGGGTAAAACGATTATTAGGCAGTTTGCCTGTATCAAATATTGCGATACCCAAAAGAAAACCGGAGTCATGCGGCGCAAAGAGAGAGTGATGGCAATTATCCCTGAACTATTCAATTTCAATACAAAAAGGGAAAAAACATGAAAAAAGGGTTAGCTTTTTGAGCTAACCCTTTTTTCATTTTGATCAGAGGCTTTTATTTTTTATGAAGTCATATTTTGCGTACGTCTGCGGCCTGTAGTCCTTTCGGACCTTTAACAACTGAGAACTCTACCGGATCCCCTTCTTGCAGAGATTTAAAACCTTCTCCGCTTATCGCTGAAAAATGACAGAAAACATCCTCTCCGCCATCCTGCTCAAGAAACCCAAACCCCTTGCTGTCGTTGAACCACTTTACTTTTCCCTTGACCATTTACTTGACCACTCCTGTTGTTTTATTTGCCAGGTAGTGACCTGGGCATTGATTAAGCGTATCGGTGTTGTGGTCAAAGTCAAGCAGTTCCGGCTTTTTTCCTCGGCTTCTCCTGATGTTCCATAACGCTTCGAAGGATTTTATTTGTTCTAGTTTGATACCCTCTCCCGCTTCGTTTAAGCCAAGCCACGACATCCGTATCAAGCCGGATCGTGACCAATTGCTTTGCCGGAACAAAGGTTGCCTTTGCAAAAAGGTCGTTGCTAATTTCTGGAATGTCGGAAAAATCAATATCCTCATCCTTTATAGCGTCAACCCTCGCCCAGTCAGTCTTAGACTGCTTTTTCAAATCGCTCTTTTTCACGACTGTTCGCCTTTCTAACTGAAATAATACGTATGGTTTCGCCCCGTTGGGTGTACACGGCAACTACAAGCCTTTGATTGATCCGGCCTACGGCAATCATCCTTTTCTCTCCGTAGTCCTTTCGATCATCAGGGATTATAAGCTTATCACCTCCAAATAGCTCATAAGCATTATTGAAGTCAATGCCGTGTTTGTCGATATTTACAAGGTTTTTGGGTTCATCCCAATCGTATTTCATATGATCTTATTGTAAATACAAATGTATTTATTGTCAATCAGACTTATTTCATGTTGAAACCATCCTCTATCTGGAAGAGGACTTCTGGCACTTGAAGAACTGAGGACACACTTCCCAGATCGCTATCGGGAAAGAATGGCAGATAGCAGCAAAGACCCGGAAACAGTGAGAGCCCCTACCCTTGCCGCCACTTTTGGTCAAAGTTTTGGTCAAAGCCAGAGGCTCCGTGCTGATAACTATGTGTAGTTACTAGTTTTTAAATGAAGCGGGAAACTGGATTCGAAACCAAGCGGAACAAATATCCTGTTTCCATTCAATAACAAAATAACATAATAATATCAATCAACTGAAACTGAATTCCTTGTGGTGTCCGTCCAGATAAATACATCGATTTCAGTTTGAGTCCAGCCCTACCTGCAAAAGTTTTGCGAAAGATGACCCCTCTACGTTTAAGTCCTTGTTGCCAAAAGCACGAACAAATCTTTTGCCAGTTTCCCCCTTTAATTCAACGTGGAAATGCTCCATTGTTGATGTCCAAGCATGTCCCATTTATATATTCAGGGCATTCCGTCGCCAGCCAGACAATTGCTTTTGCCACTTCGTCAGTAATGGCTTTTGCAGAAATCGGCCTGATATCCACTACTACAAATTACGAAGAGGTTCGTCAAACCATTGCCTGAATGCCCTTGCGGTCAAGGATGTTCAATAGTTTTTGTGAAGGGCCCCCGGGATGCTTTTCACCAATTTCCCATTTCTGAATCGTAGACAGACTCGTGTTTAGTATAGACGCCATGACGGCTTGACTAATTCAGTATCGCTCTCTCAGCGATTTTATCTGGTCGGGTGAATAGTCGGGGACCGGTGGGACGCATAGGGCGTCATAACGCTCCATTGATTGCTTGCTAACAATGCCAAGACGGCAAAGGTCTGACGCCGTTTCGTGTACCGCATCAAGGATACTGCTAGTTTGTTTTTTCATTGCTTACCTCCAGTAGCCGACAATGTTTATCGATATACTTCCCTACGATGACCTATTTTTACAATTAGAATAGTCAAAATTTCCTGTTCAATGCAATAGATGATGCGATAATCACTTACTCTCACACGGTACAGACCGTCACTGATTTTGAGTTTTTTTACTCCCGGTTGCGTAATCCGGTGTACACTGGACACCTAATCCGGAAATGATTGGACACCCAATCCGGTTTTCACTGGACACGCAATCCGGCAATGACTGGACAGTGAATCCGGTTTTTACTGGACACTTTTTGGGAAGTACCGGATTT
>CAIYDX010000327.1 GCA_903925005.1 uncultured Geobacteraceae bacterium | reverse complement strand
CGGATCGCTTCGAGCGCGACCTTTGCCTTGTACTGGCTGGTGAAACTTTTACGATTCTTTTCGCTCAATGCCTGCTCCTTTTTGTTGCAGGCTACCATCTTAAACTATTGTCCGAAATCCGGGGTCCACTATATTGATATGAGCGGTAAAGGACGTACAATCGCACCATCTAACATAAAATCAAACTTTTAGGAGGCTTACAATTCTATGAAAAATACTAGCGAGAGTATTATAACTGATGGTCAGAATGTCGAAATGGTGGGTACCTCTGAAGCTTTAAAGTCTAATATAAAAGCCGATGCCAAAAATATGATGGATTCCGAAACCATAACGCCAACCATAATAGAAAATATGAAGGCAAAAGCTTTAAGTGATTTGCGTGCAATTTTGCAGGACCTTGAAACAACTCATGCTGGAATTACCAATGGGATTGCCACAGCCATTGGTGCTGGCACCGGCGCAGCCAGTTCAATTATGGCTTTGTCGTCTTTGGGAACTGTTTCAGGTTTGTCTGCTGCCGGTGTAACAACAGGGCTTGCCGCTGCAGGCGCGATAGTAGGCGGAGGCATGCTTGTAGGTATTGGCATTCTTGCTACGCCGGTGGCTGCTCTGGGAGTGCTTGGATATCAACTGGGCAATAAACGTAAAAAAGCTTTTAAAGCTGCCGCGGTTGCGATGGCTGTCAAGCATATCATCGAAATACAATCTCGATTAATTAAACACAAAGAGCATTTCACGGAAGAACTGACGAAGATTAAAACTACACTAGAAACACTCACCAGTTTGTAATATGTTTGGCAATGTAATCTTTTAAACATGGTCAACATAAAGACGCTGGCGAATAAATACTGAAAATACTTCCTTGGAAATATGCCGCTATAATAAATATCGGAGTAGCCTTATAAGGGGGGTAATCTACCCATGACTTTTGGTGGAAGGTTCGAAATAGTTAAAATTGATCATTGGAAAGAAGAAGCCAATGATCAGTTTGAACCTGGCTATATTGATATCCAGGGCAGGAGAGGTAATCTTCGAATCCAAAACATTGATGGTCAGATGGATATAAGAAAATCCCAAGGCAGATATCTTTTTACCTGGCATGGTAAAAGCACGTCTGAACCTGTCAGCGGATACGGTAATTTTACCTCCTCTGGTGATACAATATCTGGCAGAATATACTTGCACGATGGTTTCGATAGTGAATTTGTTGCTTTAAAGTCAATTAAAACCAATAAACTTGTCAAAATAATTAATAGAGGACTTTTGATTGTAAAAGCAAAAGAGCCATTCAGGGAGTGGATATCCTCTTTAAAAGATAAATGCGGAATCACCATCAAAGAAATAGATAATGATTGTACAGTATATCTGCTCCCGGCATTCGATGATGATCACCAAAAGGATGATATTCTCATAAAGGTATTTTCAGAGATATTTGTAGAGCGCTTATCCGATTGGAGCCCAGAAGAAGTTAAATGGCCCCGAAATAGAACACTCGATATCTTTAAGAAGTGGTTTGAACTGGAATTCCACTCCGTAGTCGAGGATATGTGTGAATCGGCTTCGAGTCTTGACCCAGGATTGGCGTCAAATTTGAAATTCGGTTCACAAAAAGGGAGAGTATGATGTTTAAGCCATATAAAAATTGGGGCATTTTTTCAAAGATAATGAGTCTTTCGGTTCTGACTTGTCTGACACTGCTGATTGCAACAATATTTGCTCTGATTCCGTTCATGCGTGGGATGATTATGAAAGAGAAACAGGCAACTGTCAGTTATATGGTGCAGGCCGCGACAAGTCAGCTGGCATCGTACCAGAAACTTGTAGATGCAGGAACTATTACAAAAGAGGAGGCCCAGAAACAGGCTGCAGAGCACATTGCATCCATGCGTTACGATGGGGATAATTACCTCTGGATCAATGATCTCTCCCCGAAGATGATAATGCATCCACTAAAGCCCGAACTGAATGGGAGGGATCTGGGTGATAACAAAGACTCCAACGGTAAAGCCATTTTTATCGAGATGGTCAAGGTCTGCAAAGAAAATGGGAAAGGGTTTGTGGATTATGCCTGGTCAAAACCAGGTAACAGCTTGCCGGTGCCGAAAATATCTCATGTCGAACTGTTTAAGCCTTGGGGATGGGTTGTTGGTACCGGAATCTATGTAGATGATGTAAATGCACAGATGCGAAACATCCTGATCGGAATAGGCGTGGCACTCAGCATCATGATTCTGCTCACAGTAGTGCTTGCAATTCTTGTCGCCCGATCAATTACTGTTCCAGTCTCTATCCTGGCCAAGCAAACAGAACAGGTTTCCAGAGGAGAACTTAATATAGAAGTTTCGTGTTCGTCTGACGACGAGATTGGAAAGTTGGCCTGTTCCTTCAAGGTGATGACTGAAAACCTGCGCTCAATAATCAGTCACGTGGCCAGCACCTCAAGCCAGGTGGCAGCTGCCGCCAACCAGCTCACATTAACAGCCGAGCATATAGCTACCGGTGCCGAAGAGGTTGTTAGTCAGGCCAACACTGTTGCTACCGCAGGTGAGGAGATGTCTGCCACTTCAGGTGACATAGCCCATAACTGTCAGATGGCTGCAGAAGGTGCAGAGCGGGCTTCGAAAACTGCAAAAAATGGTGCTACTGTTGTTGAATCTACCATAGTTGTAATGAATCAGATAGCTTCCAAGGTACAGGAGTCGGCCAAAACAGTGGAGAACCTGGGCACACGTTCCGACCAGATCGGTGCCATCATCGGCACAATTGAAGATATCGCCGACCAGACCAATCTGCTGGCATTGAATGCCGCAATCGAAGCAGCCCGCGCAGGTGAACAGGGGCGTGGTTTTGCAGTCGTTGCAGATGAAGTCCGTGCCTTGGCAGAACGCACAACGAGAGCCACAAAAGAGATCGGTGAAATGATCAAGGCGATACAGAAAGAGACCAAAGGCGCTGTTGTAGCAATGGTGCAGGGTGTCCACCAGGTGGAGACCGGTACAATTGAAGCGGCAAAATCAGGACATGCACTTCAGGATATCCTTCAACAGATTAACGATGTCGCGATGCAGGTCAACCAGATTGCCACCGCAGCCGAAGAACAGACCGCCACGACCAGCGAAATTTCCAGCAATATGCAGCAGATCACCGAGGTTGTGCAGCAGACCTCACAAGGTGCACAGGAATCTGCCGCAGCTGCGGCGCATCTGTACGGCAATGCTGAGGAGTTACAGCGGCTTGTTCGGCAGTTCAAATTGTAAAAAAGGGAGAGATTGCTGAACAATTTAAAAGTAGCCTAAATAACGCCGCATAAGCTATAAGCTCTATCTCCTCACTGCTCATACCTAGCGTCTTCCGCTTTGCAATATTAATTTTGATATATGGGGGGACCGTAAGGATTCCTTCGTAAATGAGTAACATCGAGGGTTGGGTCGAGTAGCCAGGAACGGTTGCCCGTCCCCATCCATCTAAACCGTGCATGCAAGTTTCTCAGCACACTGCTCAAGCCCAACCAAGGCCGTTGTGACCCGCGAACTCGGCTCGTCTTCGTTGTTGAAACATTTGTTAAGCGCATGCGGTCGACCCCGAATACACCAAGCCACCCATAGCAGTTGCTCTTCAGAGTTGAATCCGCTATTGTAACAACAAATAATTATTCAGTTTATTACCTGCATCTCGTTATATTGACCGGGAGTGCAGGTTGCAAGGTACGTTGATTTAGTATATGGGGGGACCCCCAACATTCGTGCAACTAACTATCAAATTTGAACGTTGCGTAATCCGGTGTACACTGGACACCTAATCCGGAAATGATTGGACACCCAATCCGGTTTTCACTGGACACGCAATCCGGCAATGACTGGACAGTGAATCCGGTTTTTACTGGACACTTTTTGGGAAGTACCGGATTT
>CAIYDX010000326.1 GCA_903925005.1 uncultured Geobacteraceae bacterium | reverse complement strand
TCTTGGCTCGATAAACACTCGCAGCCTCGATGAAACCGCCGAAGTTGAGGTCTATCCCTTTCATTTTCATGTTCAGACCGCCGGTTGCGGTTTCTTCCGCCAGTGCCGGTGCCGCCAGCATGGTCGATAGTGCGATTACAGCCAATGTTTTCTTCATTTCTTACCTCCATGTGTAATGTCCAATCAGTTGATTGGCTCTATGTTTATGGTTAGGTTGCATTTACTACCAGTACGCCTTGTCTCCTTTCATGAAAATGATATCGAACAAAACTGTTTGGTAACAAAACAACGGCATCCTAACAGATAATTATTGCGATGATGTTACAGTCGAGTAAATATCATGTAAAAGATTCATTCATATCAGGATGCTGCGGAACGTCAATGTGAAGAATAGTGTTGTATGTTTGGCTGCTGTCAGGTGCTCTATCCAGCGTGAAACGTCGCGCATTTGCTCCCATGCGGGTAATCTGCTCCGGATCAGAGATCATCGACCTGATAGCAGTGACCAGATTGTTTGTGCTGCCGGCATGAAACACTACCCCGGTTTTACCATTAATCATCAGTTCGCTTGGTCCCCCCTCATCGGATACGATCACCGGCAAACCGGATGCCTGTGCTTCAAGTACCACGTTTCCGAAGGTGTCTGTAGCGCTCGGAAACACAAAGAGGTCCGCTGAAGCATAGCCCCGCTGAAGTTGTTCTCCTGCAAGGTAACCGGTAAAAAGGGTCGGATAACCGGAAAGGGAAGTTTCCATTTCCTCGCGGTAGGGACCATCACCAATTATGGCAAGTACGACTGCCGAACCTGTATCGACCAGCTCCTTGAAAGCATTCACGAGCATCTCCAGGCCCTTTTCACGAGATACCCGCCCTACATAGAGCAACACAATTCTGCCAAGTCCAACCCCACGGCTTTTCCAGAAGCTGGGATTACGCATTTCAGGAGAGTAGGCCTCTGTATCCACCCAACGGGGAAGCGGTTTCATCCTCTCAACCGGCAAACCACGAGAGAGTAACTGTTCGCGGGTTCCAGTCGAAGGTACCATGACCTCTTCCATCTGACTGTAAAACCAGATCATGTAGCTCCAGGCGGCTTTCTCAAGGAACTCGTCATTGGTCAGGCTCCGCACATATTGCGGGATGTCAGTGTGGTAGGTGCCGGCCACCGGGATATCCATCAGCCTGGCAATAAGAAGCCCAAGAAGCCCCACAGTACCTGGTGTACTGATATGAATGCGGGTGAAGCCTTCGCGCTCAATAAAATCCATCACATCCAGAATCGGTGGAAAATTGAGTCTCAGCTCCGGGTATTCCGGCAGAACAAAATCGCCCACAGACGGGAATTTTTTTACCCCCTCGGTAGCATCTACTCTATCGTCACCTGTAGTGATAACTGTCAGTTCGACCCCACGGTTCCGTGCGGTGCTTATCAAGCGCTTTATGGTGATAGCAACTCCGTTGATCTCGTCCAGAGTATCAGTGAACAGGGCGATCTTTTCAGGGGTTTTCTTTTGATGCATCTCAGGCAGTGCATTCGAAAGATCACGTATCAGTTCTTTCCCTTTGTGCTGATGGTGAAAGGCCAGGTAATAAGGAGAAATAAGAGTATGCACCAGTCCGATGGTGCCAATCGTATTTAGGTATTCGAAAAAACCGGCATTGAGCGGCAATGTCATCAGTCGGCTTGTATAGTGGAAAATCATGCGGTTTGAGAGGCGACTCGTTACTGCGAATATCTTACTGTTGCTACCGGCCTCTCGTATACTTGCCAGAAATTCGGTATCATTAAGTAGCAACCGTGCTTCGCAGTCGAGGATCTCTTCAAAGCTTTTTCCGGAATGGTTACGAGAAGCGGGCAAATTTTTGAGGATGAAGAGACGAATCTTGTCGATCAACGACCCTTTGTCTTCACCAATGTTGAAGAAACGATCAAGCAGGGCACTGACAAACGGAGTAGTGCCACGCCGACGATCGCCCAGACGCTCCCGGTAGAAGCTGTGTGCGACTCCGTAAAGGCTGTGGGCCATAGTCAGCGGACCTCCATCGTCACCGTCAGCCCAACTGTCGCCCGACCTGATTGCATTGATGTATTCATCTATGGTCGGAGTGTCGTAAACGGTTGTATGCGCGCGGGCAATGAACAAACCGCCGTGATCGTCGGAGCCTCCCACGATACCCTTGATCCATGGGGTGCATCCGTATGGCTGCATATCATGTTTGTTGGCTAAACGGACTATTACGGATTCGCTGAGGGATGAGACCAGGCGCTTCGTGAAACTGTTAAAACGGAGAGCACGGCAGCCGTTTTTAATTTCAAACGTGGTAAATAGAAGCAACGATCTTTCAATAATTTCCAGGTTCAATTTTTCATTCTGAGCATAAAGCGGATGTGCCAAGAAATGGGCAATTCGTTGAGAATGGAGAAAAGCGACCATATCGTAAACATTTTTGCGCAGTTCAAGAATCGTCGCAAACTGGGATTCCGATATATGCAGCACTACCACATGCACCTTACATCCGTTTTCCGGAAAATGAGCCGTTATTTCGGAACTGATGAATGTCCCCGGTAAGTGACCGATCTCCAGAGCACCTGTGATCGCGTTATGATCGGTGATGGTGACGAAATCCATTCCCCGCTCGCGGGCAACGCGGTACAGGTTTTGGGGCGTGGTATAGCTTTCCGGGACATTGAACTTGCGCATGGCCCAGTAGGTAGGCTTGTTTGAATGGCTGGAATGTACGTGTAAATCTGCTTTATATGAGTTCATGCTTTATAGTAATACCATACCAATGTTACAGACATATTGAGGTTATGTAACTATTATGTAGAAACTTATGATGCTGGTAATATTAGTTCCAACACGGTACTTCTTCATATATAAGTGCAACTATGAAAGTTAGATTATCCTTTGCGGCCAGCACTATCTGTTCAAGAATCGTAAATTACAAAAAGATGTATAGATGTCTGGTCGCAGCATTTTTCATGCTGCTTTTGACATCATTGGCCAAATCTTTTGCAGCGGCACCGGTTAGTACCGTTACGCATTATAAGGTGTCGTCAATGGGTCTTGCTATCGGCGATGTTACCACCACCCAGCGTATGGCTGAAGAGGGAGGTGTCGCCCGTTTTCACTTTGAAACCAAAACTTCTGTCAAAGCATCATTTTTGTGGATGGGATATCATCAGGATACAGTGGAAAAGGGAACGCTTCTGGATGGAAAACTGGTCAACTATTCTCGCACGGGGATAGAAAATGGGGCAGCAATTGATATTGAGGGGAAACTTGATCATGACTCCTTCCGGTTTGACGTGCATGAACAGGGAGGGAAACACTCTATAGTTATTCCGCGGAGCAGCTATGTTTACACAACCATGGAGTGTCCCGAAGCGCGTTTGAATTTTACAGATAAAAAGCAGGTCACGCTCAATATTCTGGATGTAGAAAAAATGGCAGTGGTCAAGCGGGACTACCATCTTGTAAAAAATACTTATTACTCTATTGGCGGCAAGGAATTACCCTGCCGTATAGTGGATTTTTCTGACAAAAACAAAAAGTCCAGGCGCTGGATCACGTGGGACGGTTCGGCGGTTGTAATGTATCGCCAAGACGGCACGGGCGAGAAAAATTCATACTCCGTTAAGGCAACATCGGTTACCAGGGAAATGTGAAAGCTAGGTCTTTTTGGTATGACAATCACTCTTCGGGACTTGCAAGAATAAAAGGGCGCAGGTAACGAACGGTGTATTCATCCGGAAACCCGGCATCCTGAATGCCATTATTGATCCTGGCGATATACTCTTCCTTCGGTTCTCCCTCTTCAAAAACAGGGTCAATATACACCAGACAGCTTACATCCCGCCCGGCCATTTCAACTGTAATGAACTCTTTGGAGTATATACCCCGCTCTACCCCCTCAAATCGGTCGAGGTTCAGTATGTCGGGCTCCGACAATTCGTACACTGCCCCGAGAACGTAATCACCTTTCGATGCCACAATACTCGCATACCCTCTTCTTGTTATGATCCAGCGCCACCCATTCAGGCGCCCTGCGCCGATTTCGACATGTTCAGGGCATCGCGCCCTCATCTGTTGTTTCCACAGGTTCGAACCATAGGCAAAGTAAAGCATATTCTCCTCCATTCGACGAGCCATTAAAAAGTAACACAATATTTACGCAGTGCGAACATATCCGTCACAATTATCATATATGATGTTTAAGCATATGATTAACTGACCTTGCCGTTAATTGTCCCGCCCAAAATATATTCGGGAAGGAGTATGGATGACGGAATACAGGAACAGTGCGAACAGTGGCATAGTCAGAGAACTCAAGTCGGAAACAGAGATATCCCCGGAAAGTACACGCAAGGTTTTTGCACGACTGGGGGTCTCTTTTGCTTCCAGAGAGGAGTTGGCAGCGACATTGCCCTTTTCGCTGAATGATGTTACCGCAGGTTCGGAAAGCGAACTTCAGGCCGTAGTGTGCGGTGCGCAGCAAGATGTCGATCTGCCGCTTATCATTGAACAGTCAAATTTTTTCGCCAATATGATGAAACGGGCGGCATCAGGCGAAACTCCCCGCAAGGTAGTGGCCGATCTGGAGCGTTTTCTCGCGGACAACCCGTCTCAAACGTGGGAAAACAGTTGGGTGCGTTTTCCTCGCCGAAACCTGTCCTGTTTTGCCCTGGAAGTATTGGAAAAGGATCTTTTGGCAGACAAGAAAAACTCGGCGGCAGGTACTCGTGCCGACAGAGGCCGCTTCATGTTCCGTGACGCCTCTGGCGAGGAGATGTTGCGACTACCGATCAGCTATCTGATCAAACTTGCCCTGGCTGACCTGGTTGGCTCTCAGCAGATACTTCCGGATATAATCCGTCAAACCGGCATCCGTCTTTTAGATCATTATCTAAATGACAACACCTCTCCGGAGACGTTTTCGTTTAATGTTGTCTCCCTGACTCGCGGTACAGGTATGGGCAGGGCAATGGCCAAAGAAACTGCCATACGCTTCCTGATGACGCAGTTACTGGTGATGTACGCCAATAAGGCCTTCGGTATTGCCGAGCGGGGCCAGCAGGCCATGACCTATTTCGCCCCACATCCGCCGGTCCGACAAAAAGAGCTGAATGACCATGTTTCGGACAGCTTCTATCGCGAACTTTTCATGAGTCCCTGCCTTTCAGGGTGGGATAAGGGTGCGGACAAATTCCGCTACATGCAGCTTTGCCACCAGGTTTTGTCCCGAAGCCAGCTAAATGCGGTCGCCAAACTGCGTGACTCTGGTGTTATCCTCACCAATCTGGTGGTACTGCCCAATCTCTCAAATGTCAGTCTGGCCAACAACGGCACCCATATCAGCCTCGGTAGTCGATGTCTGACAGGAGCTTTGGCAGACAGCGGGTCGGGGTTCAATGCGGTCCATGAAAAGCATTTTGGCGATCTGGCGATCAAGATCACGGAACATTTTCTGCCGCTCTGCGTCGGCACGTATACGGCAGCCCCCTACCGGCTGGCCTTCACCGATTTCCATCCCGAAAGGGCACTCGGATTTTTGCCGCACGAACTGGATTACACCCACCTGAGAATGATCTGGCGCCGCTGGAAAAAGAAGGCCGATCTTTCAATTTTCGGCCAACCGGTCACCCCCTTTGGGCCTCAGGCACTGGATAATCTGGTGAGTTCCGTTTTTAGACTAAAGGGGGATTTTGTTCCCGACTATCGCCTTATTGATTATCTGGTCTGCCTCCTGTCTACGGAGCGCAGTCCAGGGTTGGATGGGCAGCTGGGAAACTGTGATCGCCTTCGTAGTGACCTGGCCGATATGGGTGTTTTTGATGAACAGATGTCGGTTTACCTGTTCTACAAACAGCGCGAATACGCCAAAATGGGGTTTTCCGGTTTTGAAGGCAGGCATTACAGCCTGTTCGAAAGTTTCGGTCAGGATATGGGGCGAGTCGCTGATCTGCAGACCCTTATCACTGCGCTGGCCTACAAATATATGGCGCTTGGCATGACTCACGCGCATATCCCGGATACTCCATCGGTTGAGAGCGAACGCCGGCAAATTTTCTTCGGTGCAGCCATTGGTATACCCACATTTTTTGTCAGCAGGAACAGCACCAACGCTTTTCTGGATAAAATTCTCAAAAAAACGGAAAGCACACGCCCCAGCCACCGTTATCCCGGCTATCTGCGAGTACAAGCCCATGAGTATCGTAAGGCATTACTACAGGTGATTAGAGAAGATGCAGCTGATCTGATAGAGCTTATGGATCTGCACGGCACTCTTAACGATCTGGAAATGCGATTAAACGAACCTGCCCTTCATTCCGCCGCCGGCCGTCTCACTACCGGCATCTTTGACGAGGTAAACGCGTCGTCACCCCTGCGCGTCAATGCCCGCGAATTCAATGTCGGCGCCGAGCGCTACTACCGAACCACTCTTCGTCAAAAACATCTTGAAGAGGCCTTTAAACTCATGGCCCAAGACTGCAGCATTTTTGACCGGGAACAGAACATACTGGATGAGAAACAACGCAAGGCCTTACGGGTTATCCTCCAGGGGCAAGACGCTGTCCGATTCGTCGAGGCGGCTCAAAAGGATGTTATTCGTGAACAGGCTGACATTCCCACTCTGCTGCGCCTTATGAACCTGGTACTTTTCAAGGTATATCACGATGAGGTCGCAGCCTCACAACCTTCCGACAATCAAGGGAGCAATCCGAATGATAAAGCACCAGTATATCGAGAGAGATAGTGGCTGTGTAGTCACAGAGCGTCTGTTTGGAGACTGGATGGTTCGACTGCTCTACCATGGGGTGCGCGAAAATAATACAGCTCTGTTTAGGATGCTGACCAATAACCGCTCTTCACATGTGCTGGGCATGGTCAACTTCGACCGTCCCGTACTCTGCAAACAAACCTTTCTGGCCAACTGTAATATCGATCTGACAGAGTGCCTCGACCCGCCGGAGCAGTTGGACACGCCCCGTAAAATATTCGAGCGGAGAATCCGATATCGCGAATGCCGCCCAATGCCGACTGATATGGATGCAGTTGTATCCCCCGCCGATGCGCGCGTATTGGTAGGGTCTTTGCGCGAATCCTCACTAATGTTCCTGAAGGAGAAGTTTTTCTCTTTCGACGAATTGATCGGCATCAGCAACACAAAATGGCAACACTCTTTTGCCGGTGGCGACTTTGCCATCTTCCGCCTGACACCCGACAAATACCACTACAGTCACACCCCTGTGATTGGAGAGGTGATCGATTTCTATGCCATCGACGGCGCATACCATTCCTGTAATCCGACCGCTGTTGTCAGCGTTGCAACACCTTATTCCAAAAATAAGCGGGTCGTAACGGTAATTGATACCGATGTGCCGGGAGGGACCGGAGTGGGGCTGGTAGCAATGATCGAAGTGGTAGCGCTGATGATAGGCGATATCGTTCAGGCCTACAGTTCAAAAGGGTATAACGAGCCGCGACAAATAGAAAAGGGGATGTTTCTGCAGAAGGGACAGCCCAAGAGCCTTTACCGTCCCGGCAGCAGCACCGACATCCTCATTTTTCAGGAGGGGCGTATTGATTTTGCTGAGGATATCTTGGACAACATGCGCCGGACTGATGTGTCCAGTCGTTTCACTCAGGGGTTCCAAAAACCGTTGGTGGAGACAGATATACGGGTAAGGTCGCTGCTTGGCAGAGCACGAAAAAAATCAAAATCGGAGGGATACCAATGATTGTAACCGCGACACTACTTTCGGCCATTATTGTTCTGGCCATCTACTTCTGGTGGGGATTCAGGGTGCTCCCGGGAGAAAAATGGCAGATTCTGGCATCGGTGCCGGCATCCAGAACGGGACAGGGTACCTGGAAGGGGGTCAACTTTACCTGGTACGGCCTGCTGACCGCCAACGCCTATCTGGTGGCGGTAGCGGTGCTGCTTGTGCTGATGGGGGCGGTCGGGGTTCCGCCGCTTGGTACGACCATTCTTGCAGCAGCCATGCTCTGCTGTTGCGTACCCGCTTCACGGCTGGTAGCGCAAATCGTCGAAAAAAAAACTCATACCTTCACGGTTGGTGGTGCGGTCTTCGTTGGAATCCTGATCACCCCCTTCGTGATACTGCTGGTCAACCGCACCGCTGGAGCCGCGCTCGGTTTTCATATCCCGTTCATGCCGGCATATGCGGCCATCGCTATCGCCTACGCCTTTGGCGAAGGGTTGGGACGCATGGCCTGTATCAGCTTCGGCTGCTGCTACGGAAAACCGCTGGCGACCAGTTCGGGGCGTCTTAAAAGGCTGTTTGCCGGCCGCGGATTCATATTTTTCGGCAGCACCAAAAAAATTGCCTATGCCGGGGGATTGGAAGGGGCCGAGGTGATCCCGATCCAGGCGGTCACGGCACTTTTCTATGCCGTCTGCGGTTTGATCTCCGCCGGAATGTTTCTATTGTCGCATCACACCGGCGCTTTTCTGCTCGCCACGATTGCGACCCAAGGATGGCGCTCGTTTTCCGAGACACTCCGTGCCGACTATCGCGGCGAGGGGAACATTTCTGCGTATCAGATCATGGGGATGTTCGGTGTTCTCTATGCCATCGCTGCGGCATGGTTTTTCGCTCACAAGCCAACCGAACTGCCCGATCTTATTGCCGGTCTGAAAAGCCTTTGGAGTCCGGCGCTTATTCTGTTCCTGCAGGGAATCTGGATAACGATTTTCCTGTACACGGGGCGCAGCACGGTAACCGGCGCTACGCTCAGCTTTCATGTGCATCGTGACCGGATTTAATGTGTTCGATGTACATTCGCTCAAGAATATGTGGAGTCTAATTACCTCTACCCTCGCGAAACGTGTGCAAGTGATCATGACATGCGGCCTGACACCTCAAAAACTTGCCCTGACACTTTGTCTCGGTATAGCCTTCGGGGTTATACCGTTAGTATGGGGCACATCGCTCATATGCATCATTCTTGCCCATGTTTTCAGACTCAACCATGTCGCACTGCAGTCGGTCAACTTTATGCTTTTTCCGGTTCACCTAGCGCTTCTGATCCCCTTTTTTAAACTCGGAGCGTGGCTGTTTCCCAGGGGGCCACAAGTGCCATCGCATATATTTGCCGCGCTGATTAGGAATCCCGGTCTGTCACTGCATATCCTCGGCTGGATTACGCTTAAATCCCTCGCGGCCTGGCTGTTGACCGTTTTTCCTGCAACTCTGCTCGCCTACGGGATATTGAGGACTTTCGCATTCGGAGAAAATAGCCAAACTAAACCACCGGGGTCTTTGTTGGAATAATCCTATAAATGGAGGTCACATGCCTGGTCCTTATGCGCATATCACACTGCTCCATGAACTTATGCAGCCAGACAATCTTGAAAACATTTTTTCTCCAACCTCCGGAATAATTACTGTTCTGCCGAAATATTTTTCTTACTGTGTGTTGGGTGCCGTGAGCCCGGATTATCCCAACCTTGCTTCCGGCGATTGCACTGCTTCAGCCTGGGCTGATGCAATGCACACTTCACGGGTTTGCGAAATGATTGCCTGTGGCATTGAACAGGTCAGGAACGTTAAAGGATCCGCTCGCAACAAACAACTGGCCTGGTTGCTTGGATACTGCTCCCATGTGGTGGCTGACGTGACCATTCATCCAGTTGTACAAGCCAAAGTAGGGGTGTATGCTGAAAACCAGCGACAGCATCGAATCTGCGAGATGAACCAGGACAGCTATATATTCCGCAGGATGAATCTTGGCGAGATCGGAGAATCGGATCATTATGCAGAGTCTGTTTGGCAATGCGGCGACCATAGAGACAGGACCCAGCTTAATCGTGATATCGTCAACCTCTGGCAAAATATGTTTGCAGACGTTCACCCGGAACTTTTCTTTACACACCTACCAGATCCGAGTGCATGGCACCGTGAATTTGTAGCAATGGCAGAAAGATGCAAAGTCGGATCTCTGCAGCTTTTCCCGTTGGCCGGTGTTATCGCCGCAAAGATGGAACTGGCCTATCCGGCTTACGATACTGTTGACAGCCATTTTACTGAAGAGCAGATAATACCATCTGAAACACCTTTCACCTTGCATTATGACGAAATATTTGACCACGCTGTCGCCAATGTGGCATCAGTGTGGAGCCAAGTGGAGCAGGCTGTTTATGCAGATACCGACCAACTTCATCTGTTCGGAGACTGGAATCTTGATACCGGACGTGACGAGCATGGCGCACTGGTGTTTTGGGAGTAAGTTTTGCGATAGATACTATGAAAGGATGCAGATGGAATGGTATGAAGATGAAGTAAGCGCAATGGAACAACGGTTGTGCAAGTTCCCTCTATCTGAGGGGCAAGTAGTTTTTTACGGCAGCTCCTCAATGCGCATGTGGGAAAATTTGGAGGGTGATTTCCCAGGCGTAGGTGTATTGAGTTAGACTGGAAAAAGTGGACATCTTATTTGATTCAGGAATCGTATTTGAAATAATGCTATTTACCAGTAATAAGTCCCGTTGCCTTTGGGATGACAAATAAAAAAAAGTTCACTATTCCCCGCAGATGTGGCCCTTTCTCTTTGGTAGCCAAAGTTAGAACCCGTAATTATGTCTGGCCAGTTGAGCCGCAACTGAAGCAGTCTCCTCGGCACCCCTCGCAGTCTGATGAACCACAATACTGCATTGACCTTTTCTAAATGCTTCTTGCACTCATTTTGACACCCATTTTACATCAAAAGATATACGCTGATATTCAGATTTATTAAAGTCTTGATGTGCAATGTACGTCTTTACTGCATTCAGCCCTGAGGCCAGCATCCGGTTGGGGAATGTTTTTGCCGTAGCGCCTTGTTTTTAAATAATGCTTAACCAATTTCAAATAACTATCAATGATTAAAAATGCCTACTTGGAGGAAACTATATGAAAAAGCTCACGTTATTACTGTTTTTAATGACAACATTAATCATGACAAACTCCCTTTTTGCTGTGACATACCCCTTTCCGGAAAACAAGTCGGTATATTTGAAGGATGAAACCGTCATGAAGGTTGGAACGAGGCTGTATCTGTTTCATAGTGGAACGAAAGAGGTAATGACTTCCATTAATGTAAATGACTCGCTTTCCGTCTATCGGGAATATCCCGCCGGTTTCTCCGAAGAGAGCAGGGAGGTCGGCAAGGTAAGAGTGCTATCGCCTTTAGGGGATTATTATTTTGATGGTGAGGTGATCAGAGGAGAAGTTAAAGCAGGGGACCTGGCAAAAAAAGGAACGGTTGCCTGTTACATTACGTCATTCAGGAAAAATGGTCGTTAAAGGGTGGTTTCTGGAGCACATTGGAGCATTCGATAATAAATATGCCGAATACGAGAAATGATGGATAGTGTCGCTTCCAGCAAGCAAACGAGAGGTTCGCAGTGAATATATATCTGTTCAATCCCAAAACGGGCGCATTCCTTGGGAAAGACTTTGTCGATGAGGCACCGATGGAACAAGAAGTTTTTGTGTCGCCACCGGACGCCACACATATTGTGCCACCTTCGGCCAAACAGGGCCAACAGTTGGTTTTCAATGTTGCAGAGCAACGCTGGTACATTCGGCGACGCCCGGAAAACAGAGGGTGAATGAGGAACAATTGTTGATTATGGACCACTGCAATGATCATATCAGGTCTGAACATAAAAAAGAATCTACCCAATATCTGGGACATCATGGCGTTTATCATCGTCATGGGCCTGGTTACGCTCCTGGCATGGGGAAGCCGCCAGATGGCGGTGCCCTACACGCCGGGTGAGCAGATCCCGCTTTCACTTGATCCGACGCATCTCCCCATGTATGCCCTCCGCACCGTGCTCCGGATGGTTGCGGCGCTCATCGCCTCGCTCGCCTTTACGTTCACCTATGCGACATTAGCGGCAAAAAGCCGTCGTGCTGAAGGGATTCTGGTCCCGCTCCTCGATATCCTCCAATCGGTGCCGATTCTCGGTTTTCTCTCCATTACCGTAACCGGATTTATCGCCCTGTTTCCCGGCAGCCTGCTCGGCGTGGAAATGGCCGCCATTTTTGCCATCTTTACCTCCCAAGCCTGGAATATGGCCTTCAGTTTTTACCAGTCGCTGAGAACCGTTCCCAAGGAACTTCAGGAGGCCTCGGTACTCTTCGGACTCTCATCCTGGCAGAGGTTCTGGAAGTTGGAGGCTCCATACGCCACGCCTGGTCTGATATGGAATACCATGATGTCGGTTTCGGGCGGCTGGTTCTTCGTGGTTGCTTCGGAAGCCATCACCGTCGGCAAGACAGCGGTGACGCTTCCCGGTATCGGCTCCTATGTGGCTCAGGCCATCCAGGGTAAAAATCTTCCGGCAATCGGCTGGGCACTGCTCACCATGCTGATTGTCATCCTCATGTACGATCAATTGCTTTTTCGTCCTCTTGTGGCCTGGGCGGAAAAGTTTAAGTTTGAACTAACCGAAAGCCAGGATACCGCAGAGTCATGGGTTCTTACCCTGTTCCAGCGAGCCCGCTTTCTGCGTACAGTCGCAGCCGCCGTTGGTAACAGATGGAATGTCTTTATAGATCGGCTTCCGAGGATGCCACGTCGCCAGATTACCTTCCGGGAACCTTCGCCAATGGTTATGAAGCTGCAGGCGTTTGCCTGGTATGGCATCCTGATTTACGGAGTGACCGTTGGCGGAATAATGCTGATCAATTTCATCGGTAACGGCGTTGATCATACCGAGATTTTTAAAGTATTCATGCTCGGTCTTGCAACCCTCACGAGGGTAATAATCCTACTTGTATTGGCCAGTCTGGTGTGGGTTCCACTAGGAGTAATCATCGGCCTCAATCCCCGCTGGGCAAATAAAGTTCAGCCACTAGCCCAGTTTTTGGCCGCATTCCCGGCAAATCTGCTTTTCCCGATAGCTGTCTTCCTGATGGTACGCTATCACCTTTCCCCGGAAATATGGACCGCGCCGCTTATGATTCTTGGTACCCAATGGTATATCCTGTTCAACGTCATTGCCGGAGCGGCGGCTATTCCCACCGACCTGCGCGAGGCAGCGCAAAACCTGGGCCTTTCCGGATGGCGGCTCTGGAAGCGGCTGTTGCTTCCCGGCATAGTCCCTTCACTGTTGACCGGCCTGGTCACCGCTTCAGGGGGAACCTGGAACGCCAGTATTGTTGCCGAGGTAGTAAGTTGGGGCAGTACAACGCTTACCGCCACTGGCCTAGGTTCCTATATCGCCCACTGGACCGAAAAAGGTGACTATCCGCACATCGTCCTCGGCATAGCCGTGATGAGTGTGTACGTTGTCTGCCTCAATCGCTTCTTCTGGCGGAGGCTTTACACCATTGCCCAGACACGCTATCGCATGGATTAGTAAGTTACAAATTATTTTCTGCACATTTACAGCAGAAAATGATTTGGCTAACGCACTATCCTGTTTATCAGGATTAAAGGAAATATTTATGGAAACAGTATACCCGGAAACCAATCTGCTCAATCTGACGAATATTCGCAAATCTTTCAAGAAAACGGGGGGAGGAGAACATCTTGTTCTGGATGGCGTCAGCCTCACCATCAATGAGGGTGAGATCGTCGCTCTCCTGGGGCGTTCAGGTTCCGGCAAGTCTACCTTGCTTCGGATCATCTCCGGTCTCGCCCGGCCGGAAAGCGGCGAAGTTTTGTATTGCGGCAAACCAGTTACAGGACCGGTGACGGGACTGGCGATGGTGTTTCAGTCTTTTGCCCTGTTCCCCTGGCTTACCGTCCTGGAAAATGTCGAGCTGGGACTGGATGCCATGGGAGTGCCTCAAGCAGAACGGCATCGGCGGGCACTTGCTGCAATTGACCTGATCGGGCTGGACGGCTTCGAGTCGGCCTACCCAAAGGAACTTTCTGGTGGAATGCGGCAACGGGTCGGATTTGCCCGTGCCTTGGTGGTAGAGCCGACACTGCTCCTGATGGACGAAGCCTTTTCGGCCCTCGATGTCCTGACCGCTGAAACTCTCCGTACCGACCTGATCGAACTCTGGTTGGAGCGACGCATCCCCACCAAGGGTATTTTGCTGGTATCACATAATATTGAGGAAGCTGTTCTTCTGGCTGACCGGATTGTCATTCTGGGAACCAATCCGGGAGCGGTGTTGGCGGAGATCAAAATTCCTCTTGAACATCCCCGCGACCGAGAGGCCCAGGCATTCAGGCAGCTCGTCGATGAGGTCTATGCTCTGATGACCAAACGACCCCGTGGCGTAGCCGGCAAGGTCGAGGCCGTTCCCTTGTCATACCGGTTGCCCGATGCTCACATTAACCAGATGGCCGGCCTGATAGAGGCGCTGGCGGGGGTGCCCTATAACGGCAGGGCCGATCTTCCCGAGCTTGCCGACCGGATGGGCTTCGGGGTCGATCAGCTCTTTCCGCTTCTTGAAGCGCTTGGAATTCTAGAGTTTGCCCATACCGAGGGGGGAGACGTGGAACTCACTCCATCCGGAAAAAGCTACGTGGAGGCCGACATACTGCGGCGCAAGGAGATCTTTGCGGAACATGTCATCAGGCATGTCGCCCTTGCAGCCCACATCCGCCATGTTATTGACGAACGTCCCGGCAATCGTGCTCCGGAAGAGCGCTTCCTGCGTGAGCTGGAGGATTTTTTCAGCGAAGAGGAGGCGGAACGTGTTTTGCGGGTTGCTATCGAATGGGGGCGCTATGCCGAACACTTTGCCTACGAAGAAGGCTCCGGCATATTGAGCCTGGAAGACCCGGAAAGCGCTACGATATCAGCTTAATGGTTCACCTGTGTTTCTTTGCAGGTACACAAACAACAAATGGAGAATATCATGGGATGGTCAGCAAAAGACGAAATAGATTTTCTGGAAAACATTGGAATGCACATTACTTCCGCCCCACACCTGAACCGCAAACAATCCATGGAAGATCAGGATTACAGTACCATTCAGATGCTTCGCCACAAAGTGCGACTGTTGGGCAATTATATCAAAGCGTCAGAGTTGCGGGTGAATTGGGGTGGCATTGATGCTGATACAGTCATTGCCTTTGCAAAGTCCAAACACAACCGCCTGATAAAAAATTTGCCGTTTTCCGACTAAAATAATAGGATGAACCTTATTTTACTCCTCATGACGCTGCTGCTCTTCGCCCTGCCGGCGACCGCGAAGGAATCGCCCCAGTCTCTCCTGGCCGAGCTGACCCTTACCTCGGCGCAGCTCCTGGAAGATTCGGGGCCGGTAACAGTTGTCACGGCCGGCACCCCCCTGGTCGCGATGACGGACCTCTTCACCCTGGAAGATCTCAGGGGGAAGAGCGGCAGCAGTAGTGAACCGGCACTGCCCGATGTGGCCTTGTCCGCCTCCGGTATCCCGCTGACTATCAACAGCAAGGTTGAGTATTTCATTGAATACTTCCAAACCAGGGGGCGGCAGACCTTTTCGCGTTGGCTCTCCCGTTCCACCCGTTACATCCCCATGATGAAAGAGGTTTTTAAACGCAAAGGGATGCCCGAGGATCTGGTCTATGTGGCCATGATCGAGAGCGGATTCCAGATGCATGCCCGTTCGTTTGCCAATGCCGTGGGCCCTTGGCAGTTTATGTCAGGCACCGGTCGAAACTACTCATTACGTATCGACCAATGGATCGACGAGCGCAGAGAACCGTTCAAGGCGACCGTGGCTGCCGCCCTGTACCTGAAGGAACTCTCCGGAATATTTAACGGCGACTGGTATTTGGCCGCCGCAGGCTACAATGCCGGCGAGAACAAGATTCTGCGGGCTATTGACATGTATGACACCGATGATTTTTGGGAACTCTCACGAGGTTCGTACCTGAAGCGTGAAACCAAGGAGTATGTCCCCAAGCTGCTTGCCGCTGCTATCATTGCCAAGAATCCGACTCACTACGGTTTTTCCAATGTGCCCTACCTGCCACCCATCGAGTTCGATACGATCAATATTCCTACCCGCACTGACCTGGAGCTGGTGGCCAAACTGGCCGGCACCAGTTATGAAAACATTCGTATGCTGAATCCGGATCTGCGCCATTTGTTCACCCCGCCCAACTACCCGGATTTCCAATTGAAGATCCCAAAGGGGACCAGAGAACGTTTCGTAGTCGAATACGCCAAAATCCGCAAGGATAGGCGCTTTACTGAATAAGTGATCTAGCCATATGTCTTGAATTGACTTTTCCTTAATGCCTTTCACACTCATTTTGACACCTATTTTATATCAAAAGATCTAGACTGATAATCAGATGGATAGACATCTGATGAATGAGGAAAAGTGTAATGAAAAACTATCTGTACTACCCTGAAACCGGCGTCTATCTCGGGGAATATTTTGCTGATGAGGTGCCGGTAGCGTGTGGTTCTCCTGTTGTTCCTCATAAGACTACGACGATTGCACCACCGGAGGGGGGACGTGGACACATGTTGATCTTTGATGCTGTTGCACAGTGTTGGGAAGTCCGTACACATTCGGAACAAGAAAATCCGCAGCAAACAAGTCTTGCTGAGCCAATGCGAAAGAAAGTTCACTGTTATTCCGGCTCTCTCCTTATTTTTATTGGGTTAATGCTTTGGTTTGCGGCGTTATGCGATGACAATAAAGATATTGGCGTTATGTGCGGCTTATCACTTATATTCGGCACAGCCGCTTATATTTCCCTAAAAGAAAGAATACTAGACTCTACTAACAACAGGTTACGAAAATACCTTGAACTGAGTGCTATCTTATTTATATTTTTGGGCAACATCTGGGAGTTTGGCACTCCCAAAATCAATAATGCTATTATTTTGCTTAATAGCATCACATCCATAACAGCCATCGCAATATACTGCTACTGCTTGTCATCATCTATAAAGTCCAAAGTAACACCACCTCGCGACATACCTGCATGTACCAGCGAGGCATGTGATTTACCGGCATAATTGGAAAATTTCTTATCAAAAGACAAGGGGATATCATTCGATGAGATTTGCACTAGTAGTACTGTCAACATGGGCAATATGCGCAACATTAACTTGTATGTGTGCTTTGTTATTGACAGCATGTGTTCGTTAACGGTTATCACACACCTTCATGAATGAACGTTTGAAGAACCGTCCCAGCCCCGCTGGGTCCGCCTGTTTCGGCACAATACGTTATATTTATAGCCTTCTTTATGCATAATTGACGCTCTTTACCCATATTTTGACACCCAATTTATTTCCTTCTTGATACCCTGAAATCGTGGAAATTAAACTTTAAGGAGTTACATCATGAAAAAAATTCTTGTTACATTTGTGGCAGTAATTATGGTCTCTTCGTTCTCTGCTGTTGTTTCCGCCACTAGCCCTGTTGTTAAATTAACTAAGCAGATGATTCTCTCAGAAGAATCTCCGGCACCCGAACCAGCTCCAGCTCCAGCTCCAGCACC
>CAIYDX010000325.1 GCA_903925005.1 uncultured Geobacteraceae bacterium | reverse complement strand
TCTTGGCTCGATAAACACTCGCAGCCTCGATGAAACCGCCGAAGTTGAGGTCTATCCCTTTCATTTTCATGTTCAGACCGCCGGTTGCGGTTTCTTCCGCCAGTGCCGGTGCCGCCAGCATGGTCGATAGTGCGATTACAGTCAATGTTTTCTTCATTTCTTACCTCCATGTGTAATGTCCAATCTAGGTGATTGGGTGATGTTGAATTGAAACAGCCTGGTAACGAGACAACAGCATCCTAGCAGATAATTATTACGACGATGTTACAGTCGGGAAAATATAATGTAAAAACAGCAGCGCTTCCATAGCACGGCGAGAAAAAACTATACGTGTTTCAACAGGTAAAAGTTTAACTTAACCTCGATAATTTGCAAAACAAGGTTTTTAACATTGGTGTTCAATTGCTTGTCTGTTGACTTCGATATTTCCCAAGAGTACCATAAAATGCATATAATGCAGGTTAGCATAATAAAACAGATAATCAAGGAGCTGCCTATTTGTGCCAACTGTTTTTTACGAGTCTGACAACCAAAAGGAGGTGTAAATGACCAGTGAACACGAAATTGGAATAGAGCCCGGTCAGAGGCCGGTGTTGGATTCAAAGCTGCTTGAGGCGATTTTGAGTTTTGATACCTGTACTATCGCCGATGCAATCGATAGCTTTGGCATACGCATGCGCAACGAGGGATTCACCCGTCCAGGACTCAACTGCTTGACCGGATCGAATCAGCGCATACTCGGTTACGCGGCGACGTTCAGGGTCAGATCGTCGCAGCCGCCGATCGTCGGTGGGAAATTTCATAAACATACCGATTGGTGGAGCGCAATCGGGCCGCTCCCTCATCCGACTATTGCGGTGTTTCAGAGCCTTGATGTTGAATCAGGAAACGGTTCCTGTGTCGGGAATGTGCTTGCGGCGATCCTCAAGGCATTCGGCTGTTGCGGCGTGATTACCAATGGCGCGATCCGTGACATTTCCGACATCAAGGAACTGGATATTCCGGTATATGCGGCGTCATTGACGGTGGCGCGTTCCTACATGCATATAGTGGACAGTGGCGCTCCGGTCGAAATATTCGGGCTTTCCATACGGCAGGGGGATCTGCTGTATGCGGATTGTCACGGCGTACTGGCCATCCCTGTCGAGATTGCGGCGGAGCTTCCCGAAGCAGCGGCTCGTGTCCAACGTAAGGAAAAGAGTGTCATGGACATTTGCCGGTCAGCCGATTTTTCACCCGACAAACTTATGCAGGCCATTAACGAGAAAGAGCAATGCAAATGAGGATGGTCGCCGGGAGTTGTGAGCCAGCCGTTGCCGTCCCGACTTTGGCGACCGTTGATAAAAGAATAGCTTGCAACCTTTCATATTATGGAATAGGATTTTTAATATGAAAGTATTGGGCGTTCCATTTATTAAAAAAACATTCCTGTTGCCGGTAATCCTGGTTTTTGCCCTCTTTCTTGTCGTTCTGGGCATGAGACCGGTTTCACTTCAGAAACTCAGTAAACCCAGAATCCACCACCGCGATGTAGTCCAAAACCAGGTTAAAATCTCTCTGACCAGCCCTGATCAGATCATGCAAGCTTTTGAGCCAAGCTGCTCTGTCGAGCTTGTCAACTCTCCTACGTATCGTGTCTCCGTATTCCTTAATGAAGAGCGTAACAGCACTGCTGTTACGATTTCATTCATATCTTCAAGAGCACCTCCCGTCCATCTCGTTTAGAAGCCCCTTTTAGCTGATTAAATCACTGTTTTGCTTTTCAACCCGTTTTGTGCCGTTGCATATTATAAGGTCTGAAAAGTGCTGTAATCTATGAACTATCAATAACGGAGTTTGTACCAACGTTAAGTAAAAGCTGTAGAAACGTTGGCCAACTCAGGTTAATCGGGAGAATAAAACTTATGCCAAGATTCATTGCACCTGCAATGGGTGTCGGACTGCTCGTAGCTGTAACCTTGTTAATGACCTCCTGTGACAAGAGTGCCAAGGAACCGGCAAAGACCTTGCAGCCACCCACCGTGGCGGTAGCCAAAGCCGGAGTGGAGGATCTGTCGCGTGACCTGGTCATGACCGCCGAACTCCGGCCGTTTCAGGAGATTGAAGTCATGGCCAAGGTGGCTGGGTATGTCAAGGCTATTCACGTGGATATCGGCGACAGGGTACAAAAGGGGCAGCTGCTGGCCGTGCTGGAGGTCCCGGAGATGGCGGACGATATGGCGCGGGCGACATCCGCGCTGAAGGGGAGCGAAGCCGAAGCTGCCCGGGCCAGGGACGAGTTACGCCGGGCAGAGTCGGTTAACGACATAGCCCACCTTTCTTATAAACGCTTGGCGGAAGTCGCGGCAAAGCGCCCCGGTCTGGTGGCTCAGCAGGAGATTGACGACGCCCGGAGCAAGGACTTGACCACGCAGGCCCAGGTTGCATCAGCCAGATCGAGTATCGAGTTGGCCAACCAACAGATTCATGTCAGCCGTGCCATGCTCGGCAGGGTCAAAACGATGCTCGATTATACCAGGGTGACCGCCCCCTTCTCCGGTGTGATCACCAAGCGGTTTGCCGATGTCGGCGCGATGATTCAGGCCGGAACGGCATCCCAGACTCAGGCCATGCCGCTCGTGCGCCTCTCCGACAACAGCATGTTCCGGGTCATTGTCCCGGTGCCGGAATCTGCGGTTCCGACTGTCCACGTTGGGCAGCAGGTCGAACTGCGCGTTCCGACGCTCAACCGGTCATTTTCCGGAAAGGTAACCCGCTTTGCCAATAAGGTCGCTTCCAGTACCCGTACCATGGATACGGAAATCGACGTGCCCAATGCCAATATGGTCATGGTCCCCGGGATGTACGCGGAGGTGCGGCTGAATCTGGACCGGCGCAAGGGGGTGCTCGCCATCCCTCTCTCCGCTGTCGATCTGGCCGGGAACGCCCCGCCCCAGCAAGCCAAGGAAGACGGTGCCATTTTGGCAACGGTCCGTACCGGAAAGGTGATGGTCGTGACGCCGGCCAGGCGCATTGAAATCCGGAGCGTTTCCCTCGGAGTTGAAACCGCCAATATGATTGAAGTCCTTTCCGGGCTTAAGGATGGGGACCTCGTTGTGATCGGCGGTCGCTCCAACCTGCAAGCCGGTCAAGAAGTACAGCCCAAGGTCACGACCATGGGTGGAGCGCCGTCCTAGGACGGCCAGAAGGAGGAGTTTGCCGTGTCTCGTTTTGCCATCAATAATCCATTTTTTATCATAGTAGTCAGTCTGATTATTCTCGTAGTAGGCACCACAAGTCTGAGCCGCATGCCGGTGGACATGTTCCCGGCAATGAATATTCCTGTCGTCGTCGTGGCAACCTTCTATTCCGGGATGCCGCCCGAGCAGATTGAAACAGACATCACCAGCCGCTTCGAGCGTTTCTTCACGTTGGGGAGCGGCATCGAGCATATCGAATCCCGCTCGCTGCCGGG
>CAIYDX010000324.1 GCA_903925005.1 uncultured Geobacteraceae bacterium | reverse complement strand
CCTCAGACAGTGAATATCTGAAACTTACAATTGCCCACCTTGGATCAGCTGGGCAGATCACTTCAGATGCATCACGGCAAAGCTTACCTGGGAGGATAGATGAGAAAGATTAATGCTATAGGAAGTTTGAAATTTATGCTGTCATGGTAAAGTGGAAAATAATGCGGAGCAGATTATTGTTCACGAACTCGTCTTGACACAAGGCAATTGAAGCTATGACAAATCTAGTCCTGTCAATTCTTTTAGCACTTTTGACAACTATTTTTTTTGGGATACGTGTCGTACCCACTATTCTGAAGAGCATTGCAATTCCTAGGCAATTTGCTCCAATTGCAAATGGAGTTTTTATTGTTATCGCATTTGCAATGTCATTTTGTGTAATAAGGTATTCTTTATATCTTAATGATAAAGTACAGACACAGCTCAGATTAGATCATTTGAATCAGATGGAAAACCAAGTGAAGGCGGACCAGAATATTGCGCAACAAAAACAGAGAGATTTAGAAAAGAAAGAGGCTGACCTAAAAAGGGCTGAACAAGAACTTAGAAATAATCAATTATTACAGAAGCAGCTATTTCAGCAACCTAGTAATGAGCCACCTGCACCCTCACAAGTGACACCAGCAGAATTGCGTTGTGGTACCTATTTCTTGAGCGCTGAGCAACTTACCGCTCACTTTGGCGATCACACTTGGGAGGGCACCACTGGAAACCTCAAGTGGCAGGAGTACTATGCACAACCGCAACAACGTCCCAGCCGCGAAAGTCCCGGAACTTTCTACGCCAGCGGTTCTAGGAACCAACAGCAACTTCCAAGCTGGCAAGGTCGCTGGTATCTTGAAGGAAACTCGTATTGCACCTGTACTGGGACGTGTGAGGAATATAAATGTCGCGTAGTTAAGCAGGAAGGGAACTGCGCAGCTAAGGTTTGGTGGACCTTTGAAGGTTCTCGAAAACATTCACGGATTACAGCAATGTACCCTGGAGACACACGCAATCGCTAGTTGAACCATCAGGAACTCAACATACCGTTTTCGACGATCAACTGCTCCTCATTAGCGATGCTGTCCGATGTCTTGCGCAGGGTGAGTCGGTAACCGCTCATACGGACCCTCTGGGTGCGTTATTGAAATCCCGTTGGATCTGCCAAATCGCGCATCAGCTGATTCAAGTCCTGAATTATTATGCGCATGTTGATCGGCGCATTGGCACTCGATGGACATTTGTCCCTGCAATTTAGTGTTCTCCTCCTCGATCCGAGCGATAAGCTCTGGCGTAGGGTAGCCATCAGCGGGCAACCCTTTGCATTCCTGATAATCCGCCACAGCCTCGCGGGTCTGCGTACCTACGAATCCATCCGCATTACCCACATCGAACCCTAGACGATTAAGTCCATGTTGTAGGGCGAGAATACTATTTCGTGACAGTGCCTGGTCTCCCGGTGGCGGTCGGCCTACCAAGGGGCTGGAGCCGTTCAAGCGGTCGGATAGGTAGCCAACGGTGAGGGCATAGTAGAGCGCTCGGTTCCATTCACGGATGACATTGAAGTTCGAGTAGACTAGAAAAGCAGGCCCCAAGTAACCGGCTGGTAGGATAATGGAAGCCTTGTCGTCACTGGTTGGCAGAGGTTTGCCGGTGGTATCCGTTACCCTTAAGCGTTGCCATTCTCTCAGGGGCTTACGCGAGTTCAAACGTGCTTGAGAATAGGCAAAGTCTCGCGGTAGCAGAACCTCCATTCCCCAGGGTTGACCTCTGCTCCAACCACTGTCCGCCAGATAGCTCGCAGTCGATTCCAGCACGTCCGGGACGCTGGTCCAGATGTCCGCACGACCGTCCCCATCGCCGTCCTCGGCATGGCGGCAGTAGGTTGATGGCATGAACTGAGGCTGGCCCATGGCACCCGCCCAGGAGCCTTTCATTTGCGAAGCCTTCACCCCGCCACTCTGGATTATGCGCAATGCATCGAGCAATTCGACAGTGAAGAATTCAGGTCGCCGACCGTCATGAGCCAGCGTGGCAAGGCTGGCGATCACAGGTAAGTTACCAATTTGGCTGCCGAAATCGCTCTCTATGCCCCATAGGGCGACTAGGAGGGAGGCAGGCACTCCCTTGCGGCGCTCTATACTAGCCAGCAGATCATGGTGCTGCTTCATTAGGGCGCGGCCGCGGTTGAGGCGGGCCAGAGAAACGTTAGCTGTGAGATAATCAAAAAATGTTCGCGTGTACTCACTCTGGTGCCGGTCTAGCGTCAGAACTTTCTGCACCGGTTTAGCGTTATTCAGCATCTCTTGGATCGTTGCTTCACCAATCCCTACGACCCGTGCGTAATCTGCAAAGGCCTTTCGCCAACTTTCAAAGGATGCTGGTGCCACGGGCAACGACGGTGGAGAGGGCATGTCCCGCAACGTTGCGCAGGCGTTGTTTGGCTGGGCTGTTGTGGTTCGAGTACGCATAAGGTTTCTGTGTACATCGGTTGGCGAAGGCGAATCTGCCAGTGGTACATCTCGCACTTCAGCAGTCACCCCCCCCGTTTTGCCTGCGGCTACTTTTTGTTCGTCTCCACTAGGGGCTGGCGATGGGGGATGTCCATGAATGGTGGCCTGAGTGGAGGGATGCGTTAGGGTCAGAGCAACCAACGAAAATATATATCGCCGATTTACCGTGAGGAGTACCCCCACAGCTATGACAAGTAGCACAGTCAAGACCAATGTAACTTGCCGATTTGGCCTTCCTAATTTATCTGATTGGGTTGGAGTCTTCTTAACGCGAGAGAGTTTATTCTCTCGTCGCTTGGATTGGGGCATACGCGCTCCGTATAATTTGAGTCTTTTTGTTCCCGCCTT
>CAIYDX010000323.1 GCA_903925005.1 uncultured Geobacteraceae bacterium | reverse complement strand
TGGAATAAATGGCTCATTCTGATGGGCAGATTGAGTCAGACAACCTGAGAGTGGACTGAGATTCTTCTGTGTCCTTCAGTGTCGGGAATTAGAGTTATGAAACTGTTTGACAAGGACACGTAGCCAATGGAGCTGTGTAACCTGACGGTGTTGTAGTGTTCGATGTACTTTTCTACTATCCGGCGAGCATCGTCAAGGGAAAGCGGGACACCGGGACGGATACATTCAGTCTTGATGGTCTTGTGAAATCGCTCCAGCTTGCCGTTTGACTGCGGATAGAAGGGCGAAGTCCGTACATGGGTCATTCCGGAGATCCGGATGAATTCCTTGAAATCCTTGACAATAAACTGTGGCCCGTTGTCGGAAATGATACGAGGACGGGCAGCTGGATATTTTTCCTTGGCTCGCTGCAAAATGATTTCAATATCTGGTTCGGTCATCTGCTCTCTGATCTCCCAATGGATAATAGAGCGACTACAGCCATCCAGGAAACTGCACAGGTAGTAGAAAGTGCCACGGATGTTGAGGTAAGAAACATCCACGTGCCAGTGGTCAACCATGGTCGCAATGTGAATTATCGACCGGTTACTACGCTATCAGACAGATAATGAGTTGACACATAGTTAACAAATTCGTCGGAATTACTTGAATTTAGGAAACTCATAAACAAGTCAGGAATGGTTTTGCAGACGCCTTGACTATCTTTCATGGCACAATCCCGAAAAGTGCGTAGGAATAATGTTGCAAATTCTGTGTTTGAAATGTCTTTGCCGTGAATCCGATAACCTGGGTTACGATACCAGTCTCCGGGCAAAAGTAATAAACCAGCACTTGCTCCGGTATCGGCTCTCAGATTGAGTTCCATCTTGCTGTCGCCTTTCGTTGTTTCGATTTGCATTATCATATCCTTGGAGGCGTCTGGTTGCATGATATTGAAATTGTCCCGCCCAATAGGATACCTATATCGAATAACACCACCGGGGATTTCTTTAGCGGCGGCTGAAATTACCGCATCAATTCCTTCTTTATCTCTTACAAGCCGGTAGACCTCTCCAACGACACCATCTGGGGTCATGACATATCCGGTGCCGGTTTTACAATTCAAGTGAGCTTTGCCCTGTAAAGCTTCTGCCATGGTTGTGTTGGATGTGTCGGGGTTGGTTGATGATGTGGGTTCTGGTGTCGTAGCATGGCTGTGCTTACCTCTGCCACCGCCCTTCTTTGAGGTATTTTGATCCGATTTACTATTGCACATCTTGATTGCTTCCATCTGCGTTCTTCTTTGCCATATCATGCCCTGCTTCGCCAACTCACGTTCGCTCCGCTGTTGAGTGGTAAGGAGGTCTATTTGTTTGGGGACTCCTGCAGTATCAAGTTCGGTTCTTGTAAGTGTGTATTCTCCAATAGGTAAAGAGACAGCCACTTTTTCGGTAATATTACGCTGATAGAGGCTCCAGGTGCTTGTCGTATCACTTTGTTCATCTGCAACAAAAACAAAACTTCTCCCGTCGGCACGTCTGAGTGGTGCGCTAGAAACGGTGAAATAAAAAGCACCTGATAAATCTGCAATACCCGTGAAAGTCCAATCTGACATTCGAAAAACATACGCCGTGTCAGCGGCAATGATGGCGAAACACCCCAGTCCTTCTGGCAACATCTGCACCTTATATTGACTCAACCTCTGGCTCAATAATACGAGCAATTTATTGCAGCCAGCATCAGTATTATCTGAAATGCATACGGTTTTGTCAGGATTGTCGTGTAGTACTAAAAGAATATCCTGTGCAAGATGTTCGGCTTTGGGTAGCCTTGAAAGAAGCCATTCCTTACGGCTTCGCCATTGTACATCTTTTCCATCTTCTTGCGCTGCCAGGTTCGGAACGGTCTGGGAAGTCGTTATTCCTGCGCAGCCTGTCAAACTAACAGAACAAACAATGAATACCGAAAGTAGTAGAAATTGCCGACATACAAATGTCCCGGAGAATTCACCATTGGATAACAGAATCCGCCAAACCCTATTTGAATTCATAATTACATTAAGTAATGCGACTGATGGCATAGTTGATTCCTTGGGTCATCGATATTGTTAAAACAACAAGCCTCCGAAACAACAGGAGGCTTGTTTAAGACTAATTTGAAAGTAGAGTCACTATGAAAGAACGCTGACCGCAGTACTCGCTGACGAAGAATCGCCGTTATTTTCGTTAGATGGCGTTCCAATGGTTCCTTGACCACTATAGGTAATTTCTTGAATTCTGATAGTTAGATTTATATTTGCTCCCGAATTGACCGGTTGCTGTGACGGTTGCTGAGATGATTCCTGATGGTGGCGATGTCCGTGCCCTTTTCCAGCTTTTTGCATTTGGGCAAATGCAGTTTGAGCACCAGAAAGGTCACCAGATTGTAAAGCATTCCCTAGGTCTTGCATAGGATTTGACGCATTACTGCTTTGATTACCCTGTGGTTGTCCGCTGGTTGGAGAGTCCTGCTGTAAAGTTGCAAAAGCTTGTTGTGCATCCGACAGATTTCCGGATTGCAAGGCTTTACCCAGATTTTGAAAATCCTGCTTGACCTGGGCATAAGGATTGGTACTGCTAGTTTGATAGGTATTACTTGTGGAAGCTACGCCGGTAACGGACATAAATATTTCCTTTCTCCTTTGTTTTGGTGATCAAATAAAAGATAGGGTTTTTAATACTTCATTTGGGTATTTCCCCAATGAACAAGAATATTTAGCACTAACCTTCGATTATGACGATGCTGTGGTACTGCTCTGAGAAACTCCTGTAAGGGCTGAAACCAGAACATTTTGGGTAGTTTCTTGCGAGCTATTTGTCGGTGATGTCTGGCTGGCATTAGCCTGCTGATTTCCGGTAGCATGATTGTGGTGATGGTGATGATGCCCTTGGGTTTGAGTCGGTCCCTGTTGTTGATTGACATTTTGTTTGTCTTGTAATAGTTGAGCAAAAGACTGCTGAGCGTTAGAGATATTGCCGGATTGCAGCGCAGTTCCTAGGTTCTGAAAATCCTGCTGCAGAGCTTGGGTTGTCGCGTTAATATTAAGTGGCGCATTTGATGCAATTGGCGAAACTGACATGGTTTTCTCCTTTCATCATTGGATATAAGTACAAAGGGAATTTTAGCAACCAGCGTTTAGTTCATTGACACCTATAAATAAATTTAAGACCTCCTATTGTCAGGAGGTCTTAAATCCTAAATGTGCAGTAACTTTGGAGGTAAAATCCGCACATCTAGATAATTTGTTCAGAACAGAAATCTACTTTTCAGCCGAATCACCTTTGTGTTGACGTTTATTATGCATGGTTTTTAAAACGACAAGCTGGTCAGGCGTTAAGATGGCGCGAAACTTCGCTCCTACTTTCGCTCTGTTAACATTAAGGTCTGCCTGAATACCTGCTATTTTGGCAGTTTCAGCGCGGATTGCCGCTTCGTCAATTGTATCGGCATGAAGCAATGTCTGAAGGTTTTTACGTTCAGTATGCAAGCTGGTGAAAATAGGCTTCACGACATCTTTGTTTGCCTGGAATATCGCCTTTACCTGGACTTTCTGAGCGTCGGTCAGACTAAGCTTTTTGGCAATTCTTTTGAAATTATGGTGCCGATGTCTTTGACCTTGTTCACATCCACACCCTCCATCATTTGCTTGAGCGATACTGGCAAATGCCGTTAACGCTACGATACAAAATACTACTACAATCTTTGACATGCTTTTACGGTTTTTCAACATTGTTCTCTCACTTTCAAAATGGATTTATCAAATTGTCGATGACCATTTATAACATCAAAATATGTAGTAAATATGGAGTGAATATGGATTTTTAATGTCTGCTTGAATTATTGGTTCCGCTCGGGTACGTCCATGGTTGGTGAGTGTTTTTGTGCCGATGCCCAAGTGGTCAGTATTTTCCGAGGAAGGTTGTGAGACTAAAAGGATACATGTTCCGATCAATGCGGACAGTGAGGGTGGTGACCTTCCCGATTCTTGTTCGTTGCCTGGCGTCAATACCGAGAATTACTGTTGCACCAAAAGAAAAACCCCGCACCTGATGGCAGTCAGGATACGGGGTAACAGAAAGGAACAACATTTTGAATATACAGGAACAATTCTTAATGAACAAGACAATATAGATCAGGAATTATAGGAAGTCATTTCTATTAGTTGTAAATGTTTTATCACACAAGTAACTTCAATGGGCTGAAACTTGAGTATATGGATTTGTATCGGTCGATAGGCCAGAATATAAAACTACAACAGATCATGATTTATATCTTATATATTTGGAAGCTCAATACCATAGCCTGGCATTACCAATGCTTCCAGTTGCATATGTGCTGATACCTAATGACCTTTATGATTTCTTGATACTAATAGGATCTATATTGACACTATTCTTATGCAAATCTTGATAGCATGATAATAGAGGTATAGGTTAACGTATCAATTGGAGGTCCATCATGAAAGTTTATATGTACGATGCCGAAAGTGGCTTGTATGAAGGTGAAACTTTTGAAGATGAGTACAATATCAAATATGTTGATGGGCTTACTTCAATTGTTCCGCCTTCACATGATAAGGGTATGGTACCTGTTTTTAATCAGGGTTATCAGGTATGGTCAATCGTACCAATCGCTGAGCTAAAGAAAAGAATCAGTAGCTCTCAGCAACCAACAGGAGATGTATCATGACTTCGCTAATATGGGATGATAAGTTTAATACTGGCGTAGCTGCTTTAGATGCCCAGCATCGAAAAATCTTCGACTACATGACCCATATTTATAGTGACCTTATAGATAATAGTCACAAATGTGACTCTATTAACGGAATGTTGGATCAACTAGAGATACTTTGCCAACTGAATCTCTTCAACGAAGATCAATTAATGGATGAGACTAATTACCCACTTTCAGCTGAGCATAAACACCAGCATGATTTATTTTTGGCTACTCTTGACCAGCTTAAGATTGATAACAACCAGTGCCATAGTCCCAACATCATTAGTAAATTCACTAACATCATAGAGAACTACATTTCTCATATGCTTA
>CAIYDX010000322.1 GCA_903925005.1 uncultured Geobacteraceae bacterium | reverse complement strand
GGTACTGACGACAAATTTCCTCGTCAGGAAACTGATTACGAAACTCATTGATATTCATAGGTAGTTCCTCCTTGAAGGAAAACTACCACAACCATGTGTCAGATTACGTCATTCCCACCTTTCTCTGGGGGATAGAACCGAAAATTTTCTTGCGAGCCGGTACAGTGCCATCCTGGCCGCAAAATGTTTCAATGTCCTTACGATGTAAATGTACTTTGGATTCATGTTTTCCGGCAAAAACCCGCAGGGTATGTATTTCTCTCTCCGGAATCAATTTGCCGTTGTCGAAGTGTATATCGGTCAGCTCGATTCCCCGGAATATGGCAACTTCTCGTGCCCGATTGATAACAACATCCGCTCCATCAAAAAGGTGTTTCTCTTTCCGGATGATATTTTCAAGGAAGTTCTTCAATGTGCCATCCGCTTCAATAAATTCGAGGCCAACCACGGCGGATTCAATTCGAACGATCTTGGCCATAAAGTCGGTATACTGTGCCTCTTCGGCACTTTGAGAGAGCTTCAGACAGCATTCTTCGCCATGATGAATGGAGCCGCTGGGCGTCTTCTTTAAATCCACCATTGCTCCATGCATGGAAATATTTTCAAGCTTGCAAGAACTCTTAGTCCCTTTGTGCTGCAGCCAGCCGGTACTCAGATAGTTTATTCGCTCGGAACGTCGCTTTTCTTTCATGGTACTTCTCCTTCGATAGTGTCCGTCAAAAATTAAATTGAGCCTCTTTAAAAGTCCTCATGATAAAACGAGAACCCGTTCCTCCCATTCCTTTTCGCGTCGTACATGGCTATATCAGCCTTTTTCATCAGCTCTTTGGCATCATCTACCCCATCGACGGGATAAACAGCTATCCCTATGCTTATTGTTATGTGCAAATCATTTTCGTTCAGGGAAACAGGTTCGTTGATGACGCTGATAATTTTATTTGCGACAACTGCCACATCTTCCGGATGGGCTATTTCCGATAATACAATAATGAACTCATCTCCGCCTTGTCGGCAAATCGTGTCTATACCACGAACACAGGCTTGCAGCCTGTCAGCCACAACCTTGAGAAGTTCGTCCCCGATATCGTGACCCAGGGTGTCGTTTATCTGTTTGAAATTATCGAGATCCAGAAACATGAGCGCCATGGAACGCTGGTGACGCTTGGCTTGGGCAAGGGACTGTTTTAAACGGTCCTTTAGTAAACGCCGGTTCGGAAGGTTGGTGAGCGCGTCGTAATAGGCCAATTGCTGGATCAGCTCGCGGTTCCGCCTGCGGTCGGTAATGTCTTCGATCTGGGCAATTAGAAACAGGGGTGCTCCGGCAGCATTCCTGATAACGGAGGAGACAAGCTGAGTCCAGACAATCTGTTGGTCTTTCCGGATGTAGCGTTTTTCCATAAAGTAGGAGTTAATGTCACTATCTTGCAACTGTCGTACTTTGGCAAGATTGGCTTCCAGGTCGTCGGGGTGTGTGATCTCCTGGAAAGTCAACTTTTCCAGCTCTTCCTTTTCATATCCGACTATTTCGCAAAGAGATCGATTGACCAGCAAGAACCTGCCTTCGAGCGTCAAAACAGCCATGCCGATCGGCGCATTCTCCAGGATGGTGCGAAAACGTTTCTCGCTATCGCGTAGATCCTCTTCAGCATTCTTGCGTTCGGTAATGTCCATAATAACCCAGATGGAACCATCATCCATATTTCCCGGATTTACTGCCTGGCCGACGAGATTGCACCAAACTTGTGAACCATCCTTCTTTTTCATCTCCATATCCTGCGAATAGGTAACACCTGATACCAGAGCTGAATACGCTTTCTTCCCCAGGGCAACATACGATTCATTATCAATATAGAACTCCGAAGTATCCATATGTTGCGTTGAACCGGTTTCGTAGCCGAATATCATGTCAAAAGTCGGGTTGGCCCAAATAATCTTTCGATCTTTCAGAAGGCTTATCCCGACGGATGAGGCGTTCAGAATTATCTGCTGTTCGTTTGCCAGATTCTTATATTTTTCTTCACTTTCGCGCAGTGCTTGTTCGTTCTTTTTTCTTTGTGCTATCTCTGTTTCAAGATGTGCTGTTTTTGATTCTACCTGGCGTTTCAGCATAATATTCCATGCAATGAAAACAAGCAGGATCAGAGCGGCCGCCGAGCTGAATTTCATGGCTGTTTTCCAGTGCAGATGCGGGGCTTCCAACGCTCCGAACCATTTTTTGTAAATGGCATCATACTGACCGGTGCTTTTGATGATGTTCAACCCTTGATTGAGACGCTCCTGCAGCGCCTGGTTGCCTCGTTTGACCGCGAAGCTGAAGGGGCGGGTATAGGCATCTATAAGCTGTGGCGATGTTTCGATGTCTGAAAGATTCAGATTTTTTACCGCCATCATACCGACCAGTTTCGGCATGATAGCGGCGTCGCCCTTGCCGGCGGCAAGTCGCTTCAACGCCTCCGTCAGCGAATCCACCAGAATGAGGCTCATATTTTTAGATAAACCGCTTGAAAGGAGATAATTGTGCGCGGCGTCATTGTTCATCACAATGACCGTTTTACCGGAGAGATCCTTCAGCGAACGTAGACTCGTGTTCCCTTTTTTAATAAAGATCGTATCGTAGGCGATGGTATACGGTACGGTGAAATCAAATATTTTATCCCGTTCGTGGGATTGGGCCATCATCGGAATCAGGTCAATAGCGCCTGTTTCCAGCTCCTTCATCGCCTGATCCCATTTGTCTACCCGGATTTCAAGCTCAAGATCCATAGCCTTGGCTACAGCCCTGGTGATATCCACGATGAATCCATCATATTCACCTTTGTCATTCAAAAAGGTGTAAGGGCGATAGTTGTTGACGATAATCGTTTTCAGGTGATGCCCTGCATAGGCTACACCTTTGTCGGATGTTTCAGCAGCAGTGACGACTGTAATTGAAAAAAGTGAAACCAGTATTGTCAAGAGTAGCAGGAGAATAGAACGGAGAGGCTTGCCGCACTTCAATTGTTTTTTTATCGTTGCATGCATTATAGTTTGAATTGCCTCACCAGCCGCTGCAGCTCCTCGGCATTGCCGTTCAGTTGTGCCGCCGCTGTAGCCGATTCATGTGCGCCGGTGGCTGTAACCTGCACCACTTCTGTTATCTGCTGCATGTTGCAGGATATCTCGCTGGTTGTGGCGGTCTGCTCCTCGGCAGCCGTGGCGATCTGATTGACCTGCATGGCTACGTTGTTGATCTGATCCAGAATATCACGGAGCGCATGGCCTGATTTGGCCGCCTCGATGGTGCCTGCTTCAACTTGAGATACCCCCTGCTCCATGGCGGCGACCGCCCCTTTGGTTTCGCCCTGAATGGCCTTGATCATCTCGCCGATCTCTTTGGTGGCCTTGGTGGTGCGTTCAGCCAGGGCACGGACTTCGTCGGCGACCACCGCGAAACCTCTCCCTTGTTCACCGGCCCGAGCCGCTTCTATAGCGGCATTCAACGCCAGCAGGTTGGTCTGGTCGGCGATCTCCTCGATAGTCCCAATGATCGCGCCGATCTGTTCCGAGCGTATCCCCAGGCTCTCCACCGTCCTGGCCGATTCCTGCACCTTGTCGGCAATCTGACTCATGACCGCTATCGTGGCATCGACAACCGCTGCGCCGTTCTGTGCGGATTGCGAAGCGCGCCCGGCCCCTTCTGCCGCCATCTGGCAGTTCTGGGCGATATCGCCGGAAGTTGCCGACATCTCTTCCCCGGCGGTGGAGACGGTAATAGTTTGCCCCGCGATCTCATCGGCCCCGTTTGCTATTCGTTTGGCGGTAGAGTTTACCTGTGCGGCAGCGGTGCCGACCTCATGAGCAGAAGTCATTACCTTGGAGAGAATATCACGAAGGGCAGACGCCATTGTTTCTACCCCTTGGAAAAGCAGTTCGACCTCGTCTGCCGGTTTCTCACCCTGAATCGATGGTGCGGAAACCGAGGTGAAATCGCCGGAAGCGAACCGATCAGTCTGTTGAACGAGCTTTCGTATCGGCTGGGAAACCCATTGCCGAATCAGGGTGGCAAGTAACAAGATCATCAGAATGACTACCAGAATAGAAGCTGCTATGATGGTATTTCTAACCAGGCGGGCAACACCGTTGAATTCGTCCAGATATGAACCTACCCCGATGATCCAGTTCCATTCCTTGAGATGCCGATACGCCACCACCTTTCCCCGCGGCGACGTTTCTCCGGCCTCCTTGTTAATCCAGGGATAGCGGATTATGCCGTTTTTCTCCTTGAGCATCTCACGGATGAATTCATGGCCATCGGCATCTTTGGAATCGCTGATATTTGTGCCCTCTTTGGCAGGATGGATCGTCAGTTTTCCCTGATCTTTTCCTTCTTTCGCATCAAGTGCATAGATATAACCGGTCTTACCGACCTTGACGGCCTTTATCTTCTCCTTCAACACCTTAAGACCCTCGGAAAAATCAATGCCGATGAACTGAACGGCAATGACCTTACCCTGGCCATCCTTAACCGGCACATATTTGGTCATATAATCTTTTCCGAACAGGGTGGCCTTGCCGGTAAATTCTTCTCCCTTGAGCAATCCCTGATAGGCCGGATGGTTCCTGTCCAACAACGTACCGATAGCCCGGCTGCCATCCTCCTTTTTCAGTGAGGTGGAGACCCGGACAAAATCGTCACCTGCTCGCACAAAGATCGTCGCTACCGCTTTGGTCACCGAAGTAAACCGGTCAACGATGTCGGTATTCAGATTGATGATCGTGGAGCCGGACATGAGGAAAGGGGTCTGTTTGTCGCCGATATCCACTGTTTTTGAGGTGTCGACTGAAAAGGAACCGGGAAAATGGGTGCTGAAAACCGCGGCCAGTTTGCCGGCGCTATCGCCTAGGGAAGCATGGTAGGAGGACATCGAATCCACCAGCGCCTGTGCCTGCTGTTCAAGAGTATGCTCGGCCTCCAGCGTTGAACGCTTGGAGGTTATCATCGTAATAGCAATTGTAAAAACCGCCATTACCACCAGAACGAGCACCGCCTGTCCAAATGCAAGCTTGAATCCCAACGAATACTGCGACGATCTCTTCATAAACGTGCTGCCTCCAAGAAAAATATTTCTGCCAATTTCAGATTTCCGTTTTTACCTTCAACTATTGATCATTCCTTTTTCAAGGTTGCGCTGACCAGAAAACTCTCCGCATTGACGGCAAATTTGAGAGTAAGCGTATCCGCTGTGCTGCCCGTCGAGACGGAGTACTTCCTCCCGGTAATCACAGATGGGGTAGAAAGCTTTATGTCGGCGCCGCCGTGTGAAAGTTGCTGTTTTAACGATCCTGCAATCATATTTGCAATTTCACCAAGGGCATCGCTGATATCGTCGTCAAATTCCGTTATCTCCATTCCCATCATGTTGGAACCGAAGGTCAGGGCCAATTGATGAGGAGTATGTATGCTTACTACGCTGTTGTATGTGCCGGCGAACCCGACCATTGCGGTGACACCATTTTCAAAATGCGTAACAGGGTCAATCAGGATTGGTGTATGTGATAAGCTATCCATTCCTACCATGGTGCTGAATACATCCAGAACGTCTTTACTCAATTGTTGAACCAGCATAGGTTCGGTGAGTCCGAGAGGCTCAATGATGGATTGGTCAAAAGACATGGGTCTTCTCCTAAATGATGTTATTGGCTCAATGCACCAAGAGGTAATATTAATAGTTCTAAAGTATACAGAAATGCTCCAGGATTATCTATTGTAGGAAATACCTATTTTGCGATGTTTTAACTGATAATTGCGGCGGTTAGGGAATGCTGAGAGAAGGCTGTGGAGGGGGTCGGTTAATAGACGAATGACATTTTTACAGGATGGATCTTTATGTTGCTGCTACATCTTTTCGGCAATGGCCGCCCATCGTGCAAGCATTGCAGCGTTGGCAGCGTTCAGTTTTCTCATCAAGTTCGCCCGGTGTGCTTCAACCGTTCTCAGGCTGATTCCCAGATTTGCGGCAATCACCTTTGATGAGGTGCCTTTTCCTACCAACAAAAGGACTTCCCGCTCTCGTGTAGAGACCATCTCACGAAGTATGGCATGTTCTTCCTGAAATTCGGGATTTTCTCTTTGCAGCCGAATCACCTCAAAACGGTGCAGACGGTTGGTAACAGCTGATATCAGCTCTTCGGCGGAGAAGGGTTTGGACAGGTAGTCATCGGCTCCCGCAGACATGCCCCGGCGTATGTCATCGCGCTCTCCAAGAGAGGTTACAAAAATGAAAGGGATATCAGCGTAATCATTCTCTTGACGCAGCAACTCCAGGAACTTCAGGCCGCTCAATTCCGGCATTATAATATCGCACAGCAACAGGTCCGGGCGTTGCGAGCGGACAGCGGCAATCCCCGATGTCCCATCACAAGCGGTACGGACGTCAAATCCCTCCAGCTGAAGGATAGTTTCTATATAGACGCGGGTAAAAGGGTCATCATCGATGATCAGGATCGAGTACATGTTGTCTGCTCCTCCGAGCCTTTGGGATGTCGTCTGGAATCGGTAATGACAATCCGTATACACGTTACATGATATGCTTTGAACCGTCAATTACAAGCTTAATTAGAACGATATTTATAGCTGTTTAGTTGCAGAATAGAAGGGTAAGTGTCAGCAGTACGGGAAAGATGTTCAGGTAGGTAAAGAGAAGCCTTTTGGAATGCATCAATGCCAGGAGTATTAATGGAACAGGAAAGGCTGCAAACCAAAGAGAGGCGGGGTGCCCGATAATGCCGAAGGCAGGCAGGAGCATGGCGCTCGCGATAAAGGCAATCAACCAAAGCCGGAAAAGCGCGCCTTGGGTGACCGATGCGGCTTCCGTTCCGATGTTCGGAATGCCCGCCTGGCGGTAATCTTTCACATGTCGTTCCTGCAGCAACCAGAAATGAGGGATTTGCCAGATGAAAAACAGTCCGGCCAGGGTGATGATACGGTAATCGGTCGGCGAACCGCCGGCAAGGCACCAGCCGATCATCGGCGGAAAAGCTCCGCAGAGCGCGCCGAGCGGCAGGGCGAGAGTAGTTCTGCGTTTGAGCGGTGTATATACAGCCAGATACCAGGCAAGAGCGGCTACTCCGAACAGGGGGGGGATAAGGGCGCCGGCCGTTGTGAGCAGGGCAAGACCGGCCAGAATGGTGAAAGTGCCGTAAATGGCGACGCCCCTGGCGGATAGGAGTCCTTGCGGCAGCGGACGCAGCATGGTGCGGGTCATCAGCGCATCGATGTCACGCTCCATCAGCTGATTGAGGGCCGAGCCCCCCATGGCCAGCAGCGTCACGCCGCAGAAAGCCGCCAGCAGTGTTGCGATATGAATTGGTGCCGGGAAGAGGCTGTAGCCCCCAATAGCGGTAACGCCGTTCAGGAGCGCGAGGCGGGGGCGGAATAGTTTTGAGAGTAATGCGACCATAGGTTACTTAACTGTTTTTATGAACCCGACCAGCGCCTCAAGCTCTTCTTTCTTCAGATCGTCGAAGGTCGGCATGATCGGTTGGAAACCTTTGACCACATCGGCCGGAGGATCGATTATCGATCGCTTAAGATAGTCGTCATCCACCGTGATGGTGCGCTCGGCGCCCTTGGTTACCACCACCTCGCTCCGCCCCATGATACCCTTGAAACTTGGTCCCACACCGGGCGAACCGTCCAACGAGTGACATCCCAGGCACCCCTTCTCCTCGGCAAGTTTTTTGCCGTCAAGCTTCGCGGCGGCGCCGTCTTCGGCACTCTGTGCAAGCCATGCGGCAAACTGCTTCTCCGGCAGCGCTTCGACCGTTGTGACCATGGCAGAGTGTTGTGTGCCGCAGTACTGGGAGCAGAACAGATCATAGCTACCCGGTTTTGCGGCAACAAACCAGGCGTAATTGCTCATGCCCGGCACCACGTCGCGCTTGACCCGGAAGGCGGGGAGGAAAAATCCGTGGATCACATCCTTGGAAACCAACTCGACCCTGATCGGCTTACCCACCGGGACATACAGCTTTGAAGAGGTTTTACCGCTCGCATAACTGAAATCCCAGGACCACATGCGCGCCGTGGCCGTTACCTGCAGGGCATCCTTTGGTACGGTACGCAGCACCAGATACTCTTTCCAGCCGTACCAGAACATGGCCAGTACCAGCAGGGTCGGCAACACGATCCAGACGATCTCCAACAAGAGGTTGCCATCGGTTTGCGAAGTAGGCTGCGGCGCCCGGGAACGGTGGTAACGGAATACAAACGCCACCATCGTTACGGTGATACCGAGCAGCAGTACCAGGCAGGCGCCAAAGAGGAACATGAAGAGCGGATCGATTGCATCGGAGGTGGATATGAAAGGGAGTTGGTTCACATCATCTCCTTAGCGATAAAGTACGTCAAAAAATGTAACGCCAATGAAAATGGCCAGAGTAACCAGCGCCAGGAACAGCAGCCAGCGGAGCAGCTTCGTTTCATATTTCATATGCATGAACACCGCGATTACCAACCCCGCTTTGGCGCAGGCGATCGTCAGCGCCCCCACGACCTTGTACCCCCCCAGTTCCACGCGGGTGATTGCCACGGTCAGGGCGGTCATGGCAATCAGGGCCAGCCATATCCCGACAAGTTTTTTATTGCTTACGATGTGGTGTTGTTCGTGTTGGTCCATGGTTGTTGCGTCTCCGACGTTTACAGGATCAAGTAATATAACGGGAAGATAAATATCCAGATAAGATCGACCAGATGCCAGTACAGGGCGCCGTTCTCCATCAGAATATAGTTTTCGGCATTTACCTCACCCGATCTGACCTTCACCGCGATCCAAGATAGAAGCGCCCCGCCGATCAATACATGCAGGCCGTGGATGCCGGTGGTTATGAAATAGAGGCTGAAGAAGACCGATTCCCCAAGCGGTCCGGCTTTCAGATGCTCGGAACCGGGATAAATACCGTGGCTGAATTTGGCGCTCCACTCGACGTACTTGATGACCATGAATCCGGCGGCGCAGAGAATCGTCCCGCCGATCAGCCCCACGGTGCGCCGCAGCTCACCCCGTTGAATCGCGGTGACCGCCATGGCGGCAGAGAGGCTGCTGGTGAGCAGGATCAAAGTGTTGGTCGTGCCCATCACCCAGTTGAGCTGTTTTCCTCCCGCAGCGAACTCCTGCGGATAGCGTTTGAGGTATACCGCGTAGAGCAGGAACAGTCCGCCGAACAAAAGCAGTTCGGTAAACAGGAACAGCCACATGCCGAGCTTGGCGCCGAAGTAGTCTTTGTGCTGGTGTTCGGTCATTTCTCCACTCCGCTGAAGTCATACGGTCCGTGGGTTACCACCGGCTCCTCGACAAAATTTTCCGTCGGCGGCGGAGTTGGAACACTCCACTCCAGTGTTGCGCCCCCCCAGGGATTTCCCTCGAACGGTTTTCCCCACCAGAGCCCCCGGAAGAGGTTGACAAACATGATCACTAAGCCGACCGCCAGAATCCAGCTGCCGATAGTGGCGACCAGATTGAGGGGACCGAATTCCGGCAGATAGTCGTAGTAGCGGCGCGGCATCCCCTTCATGCCGAGTACCTGCATGGTGAAGTACATGACGTTGAAACCGGTGAACATCAGCGCCCAGGCGACGACTGCCGGCTTTTCTGCGTAGCGGCGACCGTAAAATTTGGGGAGCCAGTAGTGCATGGCGGCGAATACCGCAAAACCGGTGCCGCCGAACATGACATAGTGGAAATGCCCGACCACGAAATGGGTGTCATGGACATGCACATCGGTGGCGGCCGCGCCGAGGATAAGCCCGCTTAAGCCTCCGATCGAGAAGAGCAGGATGAAGGAGAGGGCGAACAGCATCGGGGCCTCCAACGAGATCGAGCCTTTGTAGAGCGTCGAGACCCAGTTGAAAACTTTGATGGCCGACGGTATCGCGACGACGAAGGTCAGAAAAGAAAAGACCAGGACGGCGGTATCGCTCATGCCGCTGGTGAACATATGATGCCCCCAGACCAGCGATCCGGCGGCGGCGATGGCCAGACTGGAGAAGGCGATCATTTTATAGCCGAAGATCGGTTTGCGGGAGAAGACCGGTATGATGTCGGAAACGATCCCCATCGCCGGCAGGATCATGATGTAGACCGCCGGGTGGGAATAGATCCAGAATAGATGCTGATACATGATCGGATCGCCGCCGCGGGAGGGATCGAACAGCCCGGTGCCGAGCAGCCGCTCCGCCATGACCAGCACCAGGGTAATCGCCAGAATCGGCGTCGCCAGGATCTGCACCCAGGCGGTTGCGTACAGCGACCAGGTAAAGAGCGGCAAGCGTCCCCAGGTCATCCCCTCTGCCTTTAGTCTGTGGATTGTGGTGACGAAATTAACGCCGGTCAGGATCGAGGAGAAGCCGATGATGAATACTCCGAAGACCGCCAGAGAGACGTTGGTGCCGGTGCGGGAACTGAAAGGAACGTAAAAGGTCCAGCCGGTATCGGGCGCCCCGCCGCCGCTGAAGAGCGACGTTAGCACGATCAGGGCGCCGAAGATATAGAGCCACCAGGAGAGCAGGTTCAGGCGCGGAAAGGAGACGTCGCGGGCGCCGACCTGTATCGGCATGACCAGGTTGCCGAACGCTCCAGGTACGCCGGGAATGATAAAGAGAAAGATCATGACCACGCCATGCACGGTAAAAAGCGCATTGTAGGTCTGCGGCCCCATGATGGTCCGGCCGGGCGCCATCAGTTCGATGCGCAGGAGCAGCCCCAACACGACACCGACCAGGAAGAAGCTGATGGTGGAGTAGAAGTAGAGCAGGCCGATCCGTTTGTGGTCGGTAGAGAAAATCCAGGAGGTGATTCCGGACTTCCCGGTATCGTTCCAGAAACTGCTGGCGGCGGCAGGTTGCATGTGTTCCGTCATTATCGATATCCCCACGTTGGCTAAACCAGAACCGAACAGAAAAGATCAAAGGCAATAGAACGCGGATTAAATCTGATTTAAGCTGATTTACACGGATCAACCAAAACAAAAAACAGATTATTTATCTGCGTAAATCCGCTCAATCCGCGTCATCCGCGTTCTATTGCAGTTTAGGTTTGTATATAAATTTACTTTTTCAAGGTACTTCTTTTGCGTTTTCTGCCGGTGATTATCAGAAAAACCAGAAAGCCTCCGGTGCAGAGGATGACTACTGTAGCACTAACTCGCAGCAGATTAAAAGCATATGTTTTTTGTCCCGGATCGAAGACGAAACAATAATCGACAATCTTCCTGATAGTAGCGCCCGAGGTGCCGTTTTGCGCCTCGATCAGAGCCAGAGTCAGATCCTTGGCGAGAAAGGTCGTGCCGTACAGATAGCGTACAATCGTGCCATCCTTGGTGATGATAAAGCAGCCGGACGGATGGATGAAATCCCGCCCCTTGCGCTGAAAGCCGAATCCGGCCGCGTCGGTCAGTCCATGGATATTTTTAGCGTCGCCGGTCAGAAAACGCCAGGCATCTTCAGGAAACGGAGCATGCATCGCGGTCAGATAAACCCGTTTGAATTTGGCTGCCAGCTCCGGAGATTCATTTTCGTCAAAACTGACCGAGATGATCCGGTACTCTTCACCAGGCTTTCTCATGATCTTGGGGAGAACCTGCGCCAACCCCCACTGCAGATTATAGCAGACATTGGTGCAGCTGAAATAGACCGGCAGGATGATGGTCGGTCCGGTAAGCAGATCAGTCAGCCGGACCGGTTTCCCGGACTCATCGCGGAAGGTGATGTCGAGCGGGATTTTTGCACCAAGGTGCTCATTGATGCCGATGGCTGCTTCGGCATTGCCGCCATGTGCGTGGTCCGGCTCCACGTGGGCATGCACCGTTCCATGGGATACGAAGATCAGCATCAGCATCGCCAGAAACGATACCCGGCAATGCTGCAATAACGGTACATATCGAGGTGATTGTTTACCCATTATGTTCTCCCGAAGCAATTTGTTCGACAAGTCCGGATTTTCTGACTGTACGCCTTTCGATGGTCTGGCGAAAGACCTCTTCCGTCCCCCATATTTCAATGGAGTGGCGGGCACGGGTGATTGCCGTGTAGAGCAGCTCACGGCTGAGAACCTCCGACTGATGATCCGGCAGGATCAACAGAACTCGGTCGAATTCCGACCCCTGGCTTTTGTGGACTGTCAGGGCAAAGGCCGGTTCGCTCGGGGGCAATCTGAGCTTTGAGATATGGCGCAGTCCCCCCTCCGGCTTCTCGAACCAGACGGCCGGAGCATCGCCGCTCTCAACGACCACGCCGGTATCGCCGTTAAACAATTCCAGTTCGTAGTTGTTGCCGGTGATCATGACCGGCATCATGCCGGGACCGTGAGGATCGCCCTTTCGTTCGGAAGCGAGAGCCGCCGGGCAGAGCCGGTTCAAATTTTCCACGCCATGCGGCCCTGAGCGGAGCGGCGACAAAATCCTGAACGAACCGAGCGCCGCAAGCGCTTCTGCGGGAGATGACGCCTGGAAATAGCTCGCATAACCGGCTCTAACAGCGGCGGCGAAGCTCTCTTCGAAAGCTCTGCCGGTCGGCAGCGGCCGCCAGATGATGTCCGGTGAGTGCTCGGATATCAATAATTCCGCGGCAGCGTCGCTCTCTCCGTTGTTGATCAGCCGGCTCAAGGCGGCAATGCCGCTGTCGTTGCCGAAACGGTAGCTCTTGGTCAGCTGCGTGACCGGAACAGGCGCCAGGCTAGCGCTGTCACAGATATCCGCCAGCACCGCCCCGGCTTCGACCGAAGCCAGCTGATTGCGGTCTCCCAGCAGGATGAGCTGGGCATCTTCGCGGAGCGCTTCCATTAAGCCGGCCATCAGCTGGAGATCGACCATTGACGCTTCGTCGACGACCAGGATGTCGCACGAGAGCTTGTTGTCGCGATTATGGCGAAAGCCGGCTTTGCGGGTTTGCACGCCAAGCAGCCGGTGAATGGTGCTTACCCCGGTCGGAAGACAATTCTTGATTTCCTCAGGCAGGGCAAGGTGGTCGGCGGCATTTAGGATCGACTGATGGAGCCGCAATGCCGCTTTGCCGGTCGGGGCGGTCAGTGCGATTTCCGGATTGGAATCTCCCGCCATGTCGAGCAGCAGCGCCAGAATACGGGCAACGGTCGCGGTTTTACCGGTGCCGGGTCCACCGGAAATAACCGAAAAACGGTGCGTCACCGCCATCCGTGCGGCGCTGCGCTGCAGATCGACAGCGCCGTTCCGTTCAGGAAAATAGCGGTCCAAGGCGGCGTCAAGGCTGGCTTCGTTCGCGGTTAACGGCCGGCTTCGTGACAGAATACCCAATGCGACTTGCTGCTCGTATCCCCAGCAGCGGTGAAGATACAGCCGTCCGGCCGCATCCAGCACGAGCGGAGTATACGCCCCCGGAGCGCCGACAGTGTCGCACAATTCCAATGACTCCTGCCAGTGACGGATATCGGATGGCGGAGATTTTCGTGCGGCATGCGCAGACGGGAAGACACTCCCTTCCGCCGCGTCGGAAAGATTGAAGCAGGTATGACCCCGTCCGGCAAAGTGGCTGGCCAGGGCGGCTCCCCACCAGAGCTCGTTGCCGGCATGTCGATCGATGCGGACGATAAAATCGGCAAAGTGAGTGTCGAGAGCGGAAAGGTTGATGGTTTCAGTCATTTTGGAGTGTCTGCCTGTTTGCCGAATGATTCCGGGTACATGGTTTTACTGAATACCGTCAGCCGGTTTTTGCCGGAACGTTTGCTGACATACATCGCTTCATCGGCATTTGCCATGACCGCGCGCACATCGTCGCCATCTTCCGGATAACCGGCCAGTCCGGCCGAGAGGGTGGTCAAAATACTCTGCCCTTCAAAATCGAACGGTTCGGCCGCCATGCCGCCGACAATGCGTTCGACTGCGTTGAGCACATCGTCCTTGCCGTTTTCCGAGAACATTATGACAAATTCATCGCCGCCGTAACGGGCGCAGATATCCGAACCGCGGATGTTTGCCGTGATCATCCGGGCAACCTGCTGTATCAGCTTTGTTCCGGCAAAGTGGCCGTACCGGTCGTTGACCTTTTTGAGGTTATCGGCATCAATCATACAGATTGCGAAGGGGCGGATATACCGCTTCGCAAGTTTTTCCTGAGTATCGGCCAGCTGAAAGAAATTCCGCATATTATTGATGCCGGTAACATCGTCAGTCAACGACAGACGCTCAACTTCACGGCGAGCCGCCTCACTCTCTCCGGCCAGCATCGCTCCCAAGTGGGCGATCAGCATAAAGGGGAACAGTTCGATGATATGGGTCAGATAGTAATTTATCTCCCGGAAGTCGGCGGAAGCCAGCAGGATATAGGATGAAACCGCCAGAACGGCCATGAAGTAGGTCACCCGGCGCCCTTGCGTAAGCGAGGTTGCCATCAGAATCAGGTAAATCAGCGACATGAACGGACTGGTGATTTTGCCGGTATACCAGCAGACCGCCACAATGAAGGAGAGAAAAACCATCAGATCGATAAAGATTTTCAAGGTGCCGTATTTGCGGGAAAGCACGCCATAACGGGCGTTCAGGTTGTAGAAGAACAATAGTATCGAAAATCCTGCCAGGAAGGCGGTGTTGGCGCCATCTGTCGGTGTAATTTTCATGTCGAGCGCAACCAGGGCGATCAGCAGCCAGGAGATATTACCCATGATGCGGTCATACCCCTGATAGCGATGCTGTGAGCTCTGGTCGGCTTCAGCCTGCTGTAACTCATCCATATCAATAATCCTCCTTAAGTGGAGTTTATCTTGTTGCTGCCAGGGTTATCCAGGCTGTGACGGCATATCGTACCAGTTTGCCAGATGCGACCAGCAGTGTGAACAGGCCGAAATTAATTCGCAGCATCCCCCCCACCAGACAGAGCGGATCACCCACAATCGGCAGCCACGAAAAGAACAGCGAGAAAGCTCCGTAGCGCCGGTAATAGGCGCGCGCCCGCTCCTGCTGTTCCGGGGAGATGCGCAGGACCCGTTCAATTAACCACTGCCCTCCCCAGATACCGATCAGATAGGTGGAAAGCCCACCCAGATAATTGCCGACGGTAGCGACGGCAACGGACAACAGCGGGTCGAATCCACCAACAAGCATCATCACGAGCAGCCACTCCGATCCGAGCGGCAGCAGCGTGGAAGCCAGAAAACTGAGGAAGAACAGTGACGCATAGCCGGGCTGGTTGAGCCAATCATGCAGCATGACAGTATATGTCAGAAATGTGTTGTCAAAATGGCTCAAGCCGCTACAATACTCCCACGTGTCAGCTGTAATTGATCGGCTGGTATATTGTAGACATTGTAGCGATAAATTCAGATTCGGCAAGGGGGAACCATGCTGAAAGGAAAACCGGCGAAAAAATATTCCCAGGCGGGGCGGCTGCATTCGATCATCCGGCTGCTGGAAACCAGGCGGGGGCTGACACTGGACGAACTGGCGGAAGAGTGCGACGTCGATAGGCGTACCATTCACCGTGACCTGAATGCGGTGGAACAGGCCGGCTACTCGTTGACGACGGAGTGGAGCGACGGAAAAAAGATTTACAGTTTTCTGACCAGATCGCGCAACCTCCCCCCGATCACCTTCACGCTTCCGCAGTTGATGTCGCTCTATCTGCTGCGTTCGCTGGGTGCTCATCTGGCCGGCACGCCGTTTCAGGCGGAAATCGACGAGCTGTTCAAAAGCATCCATTCGGTGCTCCCCGACCGCCACACCGCCCATCTGGAGCGGATCGCGCGGGTGTCGCTGCCGCTGCTGCACGGCGCGCGCGATTACTCCCAGTCGGCACCGTTTGTTGCCGATCTGCAGAAAGCGCTGCTGCAACAGTACGCAATCCGCCTGAAATATGCCAAGAAGGGCAAGGGCGAGGCTGACAGTTATGAGGTCGATCCTTATACGCTGGTCTTCCACAAGGGGGGCATTTATCTGCTCGGCAATGCTCACAACCGCTTCGGCATGCGTCTTTTCGCGCTGGAGCGTATCCGGGGGGTAGAGGTCACCCGCCAGCGCTTCGAGATTCCGGACAGCTATCAGCCGGAGGCCCATTTCAGCAGCGCTTTCGGTCTGGTGAGCGACACTCCGATGAACGTGCGGGTACGGTTTTCCGCCGAAATCGCCCACGCGGTCAAGGATCGGATCTGGATGCCGGGGCAGAAGGTCAGCGCGGATTCGGAAGGGCGGATTACCGTCGAATTCGAGGCGGCGGGGCAGATGGTGCTGGTGTCGTGGATTCTCTCTTACGGCATATATGCCGAGGTGCTGGAGCCTGCGGAGCTGCGCAAGGAGGTCAAACGCCAGGTCAAAGAGATGCGGGAGCTGTATCGGGGCAAGGAAAAGGAGGGCGAAAAGGTGGAGAAGAAGGGGAAGCGAGGGTAGATGAGGTGAAAGTTGTGGCTCGTATTTTATTAAAGATAATTACTGATACTTTTCAAAGAGGGAATATTTAATGGAAATTGTAATCGCGCTGTTTGTCCTCATAGGTGGTTCCATAGCCTTCTCTGCCTGGAAAAAAAATAAATCATCTGATAGCTCCCAATCTGTTGAGAAACATGATGGCCATGATAATGGCTGCTCTGTTCGTAAATGCCTTGCTTGCGGACATGAAGGGGAGATGAAAACATGGATTTCTAATTATGTTGCTCCTAAAATCATCGTCATAACCGGTTTTCTTTTAGGCTACATACCTGGATTGATTTTTCTTGTATTTTACTGGGGTAAATATAAGTGCCCGAGTTGCGGTGCGGTTGGCAAAAATATGGGATCGTTGAACTCAAGCAGCCTGTAATGTGGGTTCGCTGTTTTGGAAATTTGCGGATAAATGTTCTGTTTGGGTAGTTCACCGGTTCGCGCGCGTGAGCCGGTGAATAGCGAATTATATGAAAAAAAGGAATTGAACACATGGCTCGTCTTGTTTCATATATCTGTATTGCGGTCTTTCCCGCTGGCTGGCTAGTCCCTTTGGCCTTAGGAGTTGATTGTTATCTCAGTTTTGTCGGACTCGATCTACCTCAAGTCTCTAGAGGTCTTGCGCCTTACAATTCCTTCCCAATGATGAATTCAGCCAGGTTGTGTTTCAGGATGGCTTTTATTTGGTTGGCTCTAGTCATCGCCTTTTGGACATATCGTAAACTCAAGCATGAGCGATCATCATAAACCAGGCCGCCAGACCTGGCCGATAAAGCCTTAGGTCGGCGTCCACGACGTTCGATACCAAAGCGATTACAGGACTCAATAATATCCATTGACGATAATATCCGCACGGGATACTATATTTCATGATAAAGACATTTAAATGCAAAGAAACCGAGAAACTGTTTCGCGGGCAATTCTCCGTAAAATTGCCGCAGGCCATTCAGCGAACGGCGGCAATCAAACTTAGCATTCTGAATGCCGCTTCTGTCATTGAAACCCTGCGCATTCCGCCTTCCAACCACTTGGAGGCATTGCATCATGACAGGGAAGGTCAATGCAGTATCAGGATTAACAAGCAATGGCGTATCTGCTTCACATGGCAAGGTACTGATGCTTATGACGTTGAGATCGTTGATTATCATTGAGAGGTGCCATTATGACAAAACGGGATTTTCCCCCTATTCATCCAGGTGAAGTTCTTTTAACAGAATTTTTAGAGCCAATGCAGATCACTCAATATCGCCTGGCAAAGGATATTGGAGTGACGCCAAGACGTATAAACGAAATCGTACATGGACGGCGTGCGATTACCGCTGACACGGCACTCCGCCTGGGGCGTTTTTTCAACATGGAAACGCAATTCTGGCTCAACCTCCAGACCCATTATGACATCGAAGTGGCGCTTGAAACTCTTCAAGATCGCCTGGATCAGGAAGTTCATCCTCTGCCTCTCGCAGCTTAGATTTTCAGCTGATCCAGAAACCTATTACCAGATATCTTTGAAGTTTTTTACATCAAAAAGGTAAGGTTGCCGATGAAATACATCCTTGCGCTGGATCAGGGCACCACCAGTTCCCGTGCCATCGTCTTCGACCATGCCGCCAAAATCAAATCCGTGGCCCAGAAGGAACTCCGGCAGATATATCCGTGTCCTGGCTGGGTGGAGCAGGATGGATGTGAAATCTGGTCCTCCCAACTGGAGGTGGCGACCCTGGCGCTCAGCCGAGCCGGCCTTACCGCTGCCGACATTGCCGCCATCGGCATCACCAACCAGCGGGAAACCACGCTGGTCTGGGAACGGCAGGGCGGGCGGCCGATCCACAACGCCATTGTCTGGCAAGATCGCCGTACCGCCGCCGTCTGCGACCGGCTTAAAGCCGAAGGTCTGGAAGAGCTTTTTCGCGCGAAGACCGGGCTGCTGCTCGATCCGTATTTTTCCGGTACCAAACTGGCCTGGATCCTCGGCAACGTGCCGGATGCCCGCAGGAGAGCGGCAGAGGGGGAACTCCTGTTCGGGACGGTCGATTCCTGGCTGCTCTGGAACCTGACCGGCGGCAGATGTCATCTCACCGATGCGAGCAACGCGTCCCGGACGCTGCTGCTCAACATTCATACCGGCGCCTGGGACGAAGAACTTCTTGGCATTCTCAAAATCCCCGCCGCGATGCTTCCGGAAGTTTCGGCCTCCAGTGCGCTCTACGGGGAAACCGCTTCCGGTCTGTTTTCGCAACCGATTCCGATTGCCGGAATGGCCGGTGATCAGCAGGCGGCGCTTTTCGGCCAGGGGTGCACGCTCCCCGGCATGATCAAGAACACCTACGGCACAGGCTGCTTCATGCTGATGCATACCGGAGAGGACCCTGCAGTTTCCCGTAACCGGCTTTTGACCACGGTGGCGTGGCGGATCGGCGACCGGCTCGAATATGCGCTGGAGGGGAGCGTCTTTTCTGGCGGCGCGGCGGTACAGTGGCTGCGGGATGGTCTCGGGATCATCGGTTCGTCCGGAGAGGTTGAGGCACTTGCGGCATCGGTGCCGAACAGCGGCGGCGTCTGCCTGGTGCCGGCCTTCACCGGACTCGGCGCGCCACACTGGGACCCGTATGCGCGCGGCACCATCATGGGCATCTCCCGCGGCACCACGGCCGCCCACATCGCCCGGGCGACCCTGGAAAGCATCGCCTTCCAGACCGTCGATCTGGTGCGGGCCATGGAAGACGATACCGGAATCACGCTGCCGGAACTGCGGGTTGATGGCGGCGCCTCGGTCAACAACCTCTTGATGCAGATTCAGGCCGATCTGCTCGGCGTGCCGGTGATCCGTTCCGGCGTCAGCGAGACCACCGCGCTCGGAGCCGCGTTTCTGGCCGGGCTGGCGGTTGGGTACTGGCGGGATCGGGAGGAGATCGCCACGCTCCTGTGGCAGGACCGAATCTTTGTCCCGGCGATGGAGCAAGGGCGTGCCTTGGCGCTGCGTCGGGGATGGGAGCGGGCTTTGCAGCGTACTAAAGGATGGGAAGATCAAACCTGAACTGCAATAGAACGCGGATTGAGCGGATTTACTCAGATTTTTAAACCTGAAAAAAGCATTTGAAACACGGAGCAACGGAGCAACTGAGTAAAATATAAAAATAATCTTATGGATTTTTTTAGACTCACCTTCTTGGTGAATGCTGTTTCACATGTAAGATTTTGATTTCTCCGTTGCTCTGTGTTATTCGAACTGTCGTTTATTGGTTAATTTTTTTGTTTTATCAGCGCGAATCCGCTCAAATCCGGCCTATTCCGCGTTCCATTGCCTTTAATTGTTTTCTGTTTGGTTGCTATCCTGACCTTGCTTCCGAGGAGATAGACCCGTATGAAATACTCCAGGAGTTTCAAAGGGCGGAGTTGCGGCTTCGAGGATCTTAAAACCTTGCTGGCCAAGGCGTCGCCGTTGCGGGCGGCGGATGAGCTGGCCGGGATTGCCGCGGCCTCTGAGGAAGAGCGGGCCGTCGCCCAATGGCTTCTGGCAGACCTGCCGTTGACCGAGTTTCTTGCGGAACCCTTGATTCCGCCGGAGGAGGACGAAGTAAGCCGGCTGATTTTCGAGTCACATGACCACGGCGCATTCGCTCCGATTGCGTCTTGCACCGTGGGAGAGTTCCGCGAATGGCTGCTGACCAACGCCACTTCCGATGCGGAAATCGCCGCGATTCGCTGGGGGGTTACGCCGGAAATGGCCGCGGCGGCTGCCAAAATCATGCGCAACCAGGATCTGATTGCGGTGGCCCGGCGCTGTTCTGTGACTACTCGGTTTCGCAACACGATCGGACTGCCGGGGCGGCTATCCACGCGGCTGCAACCCAATCATCCCACCGACGATCCACGCGGCATTGCTGCCAGTGTCCTGGACGGGCTGCTTTACGGCAGCGGCGACGCGGTCATCGGCATCAATCCGGCGACGGACAGCCCGAAGAACGTGGAACGACTGCTGCATCTTCTGGATGACATCATCCAGCGACACGAAATCCCCACCCAGTCCTGCGTATTGGCTCACGTTACCACCACTCTGGAACTGATGCGCCGGGGCGCTCCGGTAGACCTGGTGTTTCAATCCATTGCCGGAACCGAAGCGGCCAACAAAAGTTTCGGCATAAACCTGGAGCTGCTGGCGGAAGCCCGCGAGACAGCGCTTGCCCTGGGGCGCGGGACTCTTGGCGACAACCTGATGTATTTTGAGACCGGGCAGGGGAGCGCACTGTCTGCCAACGCCCATCACGGCATCGATGCGCAGACTTGCGAGGCACGGGCCTACGCGGTTGCCCGCGCCTTCTCGCCGCTGCTGGTCAATACGGTGGTTGGCTTCATCGGGCCGGAATATCTGTATGACGGCAAGCAGATTATCCGCGCCGGACTGGAGGACCATTTCTGCGGCAAACTGCTGGGGCTGCCGATGGGGTGCGATGTCTGCTACACCAACCACGCCGAGGCCGACCAGAACGATATGGACAACCTGATGACCCTGCTGGGTGTGGCCGGCTGCAGCTATATCATGGGCGTTCCCGGAGCCGACGACGTCATGCTGGCCTACCAGAGCAGCTCTTTTCACGACGCGCTTTATCTCCGCCGCGTGCTGGGACTCCGCCCCGCGCCTGAATTCGAGGAGTGGCTGAACCGGATGGGTATTTTCGACCAGCGCAACGCCTTGAGCCGGGGCATGACATCGCCACTGCTGCTCGAAGCCGTCAACGAACTTACGAGGGATGTGACATGAGCGATGCCTGGGTTGCCCTGCGCCGGTTTACCCAGGCGCGTATCGCCTTGGGGCGGGTCGGACACGCCGTCCCGACTTCAGAACTGCTTGATTTTCAGCTGGCGCATGCCGAGGCTCGTGATGCGGTGCACTTTCCCTGGGACATCGACGCCTTTGCCGAACAGGTGCGGAGTCTCGGTGAAGAGACTCTTATTCTGGATACGCCGGTCAGCAGCCGCGACGAGTATCTTCGTCGTCCCGACTTCGGCCGGGTTCTCACCGAGGAATCGCGAACACGGCTTAAGAACGCAAATGCCGGCGGAGCCGACGTGGCGCTGATCGTTACCAACGGCCTCTCCTCGACTGCAGTCGAGCGGCATGGGATTCCGCTCCTGTGCGCGATACTGAACGGCTATCGGGCGCGGCAGATCCGTATCGCCCCTGTTTCGCTGATCGCCAACGGCCGCGTCGCCCTGTCGGACGACATCGGCGGCGCCGTTGTCGCGCGTGTGGCGGTGATCATTGTTGGCGAACGTCCCGGCCTCAGCGCCGCCGACAGTCTCGGCATTTACCTGACCTTTGCGCCGCAACCTGGAAAGAGCGATGCGGAGCGGAACTGCATCTCCAACATCCGCTCGCCGGATGGCATGAGTTATGAGGACGCCGCCGCAAAACTGCTCTACCTGACCGGAGAAGCCATGAGGCGCGGCATTTCCGGGGTGGCGCTCAAGGATGAGATGGCGGGATCAAAGCTGGATATCACTTGACATTGCTTGACGCTTTATTTAGAGAAAGAGACCGTGCTGCCGCACACAAATAACCTGGACGGCAGTTGAACCGCAAAGACGCAAAGAACGCTAAGAAATGAAGTTAGATTATATGAAAACCTTCATGCCCTGAAGTTGAATACATGTTATTGTTTCCTTTGCGAACTTTGCGGTAATGGGCAGTCTTTTCTAGGATAAATATACAAACGGGAATCACAACGGATATGACCGAAAAAACGCCGCTTAACGACATCATCGCCGCCCGGATCGCCGAACATGGGCGTATCACCTTTGCAGACTTCATGGCCGCCTGTCTCTATGAGCCGGGGCTCGGTTACTATACTTCGGCGGGGCGCAAGGTCGGCGCCGAAGGGGATTTTTATACCAGCATCACCGTGCATGCCGCGTTCGGGAGGGTGATCGCCCGCGAAATTGCCCAGATGTGGCGCAGCATGGGGAGTCCGGCAGATTTCACCCTGGTGGAGTGCGGCGCCGCGAATGGCCGTCTTGCCTGCGATATCATGGACTACTGTGCCGAACGGGAGGCGGAACTGTATGCCGGCCTGCGCCTGGTGCTGGTCGAACGGGAGCCGTCCCTGGAGTCGGCGCAGCGCGAGATGCTGGCCGCCCATATCGATCGTCTCGCCTGGCTCTCCCCGGATGAATTTGCTTCGGGGCGTTTCAGCTTCAGCGGCTGTCTTTATTCCAACGAGCTGATTGACGCGCTGCCGGTGCATCGGGTTGCGATGACCCCCGAAGGTCTGCGGGAACTGTATGTGAACTTCAAGAACGGCGAGTTTGCCGAAGAGGTTGGCGAACCATCGACACCGGAGCTTGAAGCCCATTTGAAGCGCATTGCCGTGGAGCTGTATCCGGGGCAGCAGGCCGAGATCAACCTGAACGCTCCCGATTGGCTGTCAGCGGCAGTGAAAACGCTCACGCAGGGGTATATCCTGACCATCGATTACGGTTATCCCGCGGCGGAACTCTACACACCCAGGCGCAAGATGGGGACGCTGCTCTGTTATTACCGGCACCAAGTCGAAGATAATCCATACATTCGTCTGGGGCTGCAGGACATAACCGCACATGTTGATTTCACCACGTTGATGAGATGCGGCGAAGAGCTGGGGCTGCAGAATGTCTGGTTCGGAGAGCAGTACCGCTTCCTCCTTTCAGCCGGAATTATCGAGGAGATAGAAGAGATCGAGCGCTCCGCCGCATCCGAAGAGGAAAAGCTGCGGCTTCGCCTGACGCTCAAAAAGTTGATTATGCCCGAAGGGGGGATGGGTGATACCTTCCGCGTGCTGATCCAATCCAGGGGTGTTGCCGCTCCCCGGCTGCTTTGCCAGCGCCGGATCGGAGGGTGAATGGCGGAATTTGCATCGACTGAAATCCGTGGAATAGTGTTCGACCTGGACGGCACCCTGTACGTGTGTGATCGTTTTGCCGCCGAGATTCATGATGCCGCGGTAGCGTACATAGCCGGGCTCAAGCGGATAACCTACGCGGAAGCGGGGTCGCTGATGACCGAAATCCGGCATCGGCTGATTGAAGAGAGCGGTATGGTACAGACCCTCTCCGCAGTCTGCGTGGAGCTGGGGGGAAGTGTTCAGGAACTGCATAACTACTTTGAACGTACCCTGCGACCGGAAGCGTATCTTGTGCGGGACGAGCGGGTAATCCGGCTTTTGGAGCGCCTTGCCGGGAAGTTTTCGCTCTATATTTACACTAACAACAACCGTGTTCTGACGGCCCGCATCTTGAACTATCTGGGGCTGGATGGTGCGGTACGAGGCATTTTTACAATTGATGATACCTGGCGGGGCAAGCCGGATGAGGGGATGCTGCAGAGCGTTTTGGCAGAGATCGGGCTCCTTCCAAGCGAAGCGCTGTTTGTGGGAGACCGCTATGACGTCGATCTGCGTGTGCCGGAACAGCTTGGCTGCCCGGTGTACCTGAGCCAGAACCTTGAACAGCTGTTGCGGCTGGAAAAGCTGCTTAACACCCAACCACCCCCAACCCCTCCTTTGTAAGGAGGGGAGCTTAAAGTCCCCCTCCTATTTCGCTTAAAAGCGCCTACTTCTGGTAGAAGGGGTTAGGGGTGGTAAGGTTTCCGCCTATTTTCTTAGATAAGCCAGCAACTCCTGCATATCCTCCGGCGGTTCCGCCGTAAACTCCATATACTCGCCACTCGTGGGATGAATAAAGCCGAGACAGCGGGCGTGCAGGGCCTGGCGGCCGAGACGGTTGATCATGCCGCGCAGCTGGGTGTCGGGGATGTTGTTGCAGCGCCCGCTGTCCGGGTAGAGCGGATCTCCGAGCAGCGGGAAACCGGCTTCGGTCATATGTACCCGGATCTGGTGGGTGCGCCCGGTCTCCAGCCTCAGCTCCACCAGTGATACCCTGCCGTAGCGCTCCTTCACCTTCCAGCGGGTGACCGCATGTTTCCCGTTTTTGGCCTTGCCGGAGAGGCGCAGCCGTTCGGTCGGATGGCGGCCGATAATTCCTTCTATCTTGCCGGTGTCCTCCGGCGGGGAACCGTAGATCAGCGCCTGATAGATGCGCTTGACGGTGTGGACGCTGAACTGCTCCGACAGCGCCTGATGGGCCCGGTCATGTTTCGCGGCGACCAGCACACCGGAGGTCCCCTTGTCGAGACGGTGGACGATGCCGGGACGCAGCTCGCCGCCGATGCCGGCCAGATCCTGACAGTGCGCCAGCAGGGCGTTGACCAGGGTGCCGCTGGTGTTGCCGGCTCCGGGGTGAACCACCATTCCGGCCGCCTTGTTGATCACGATCAGATCACTGTCCTCATACAAAACCTCCAGCGGAATCTCCTCGGCCAGCGGTTCGGCCGGTAGCGGGGGCGGGATATCGACCTCGATCTGCTCTCCCCCTTTCAGCTTCAGCGAAGTGCGCACCTGTTTGCCGTCAACCAGCACGTTGCCGGTTTCGATGAGCCGCTGAACCGCGGCCCGGGATTCGCCCCCCATCACCTGACTGAGAAAAAGATCGATTCTGGTCGGCTCCTGTTCAGGAGAGAAGGTAAAAGAAAGATGATTCATGGAAAACCTCTGAAATAGCAAAGGCGCACCGTAGCAGGCACGCCTTGCAGAAATAGTATCTGTCGCGATTCGTTACCAGATGGATGATTCGATCTTGCCGGCCCGCTTGATCAGTACGTCGACAATGGCGATCTTGTATATCTGCTCCGGATCGACTTCGGAGGATACCCGTGAGAGGAAATGCTGGCGCCCCTCTTCAAGCTCATCTTTAAGAACATCGAAAATTGTATCGTTCTTGATACCGATTTCAACCTGATCCTTATTATACATTGCCACATCGGAGAGGATGGCTCTGGCCAGTCGCTTTGCCTGATCCGGATTATCTATCAAGTTCATTGATGATGCTCCCCATACCGTGACGATTATGGTATCATAGCACTATCTTATGCGTAATGCAAAGTAGATGCTCGCCTCACCGCGCCGGGCCAGAACGGTCAGACTGCTCCCCTTGGCGGCCTGCCGGATGGCGCGGGCATATTCAGTCGTCGTGGCGGTCCGTTTGCGGTTTATCGATACAATCACGTCGCCCCGTTTAATGCCCGCTTCGGCGGCGATTCCGCCGCGAATGGTGTTTACGACCACAACGCCGTCACCTTGTTCAGAGTTATCAACACTCAGGCCGAGCAGATCCGCCTCGCCGCTCTGCTGCCCCTCTTCCGGCGCTTCGCGCGTTCGTTTGGGTGCGCTGTCGGCACTTGCCAGGGTTATGCCCAACTCAAGCGCCTTGCCGTCACGGAAGATGGCAATTCTCACCGCCTTGCCGACCCCCGCCTCGGCAACCAACCGCTGGAGGTGGGAGGGGTCCTTGACCTCGCTGCCGTTCAAGCCGGTGATGACATCCCCCTGACGGATTCCGGCCTTGTCGGCCGGACCCCCTTTAAGGACATCGTTGACCAGAGCGCCTTTGGCCTGTTTCAACCCGAACGATTGCGCCAGCTCTTCGGTTACCGGCTGAATCGTGACCCCCATGTAGCCGCGACTGACGCTCCCCTTCTGAATCAGCTGGGAAAAAATCGGCTTGGCCATGTTGACCGGAATGGCGAACCCGATTCCCTGGCCGGCAGCCACGATGGCCGTGTTGATGCCGATCACCTCGCCATAGACGTTCAGAAGCGGCCCGCCGGAGTTGCCGGGGTTGATGGAGGCATCGGTCTGGATAAAGTTCTCGTACGTTTCGATACCCATATTGGAGCGGCCGGTGGCGGATATGACGCCGACCGTCATCGTGCGGTCCAGCCCGAATGGGTTGCCGATGGCAATCGCCCACTGTCCGACTTCAAGCTTGTCGGAATCGCCCAATACCACTACCGGCAGGTCGGACGCACTGATTTTGATTACGGCGATATCGGTTTTCTGGTCACCCCCCACTACTTTGGCGTCATACACCTTGTCGTTGGAGAGCTTGACCTGAATGCTCTCGGCATCGCGCACGACATGGTTGTTGGTTACGATGTAGCCATCCTTGCTGATCAGAAAGCCGGAGCCGAGACTCTTGTCCCGCCTGGTCTGCGGGGCGCCGAAGAAGTCCTCGAAAAATGGGTTGGCTTCAAAAAATGGCTGGATCACTTTTTTGCGGCTGATAGTTGAAATATTGACAACTGAAGGGGTCACCTTTTTCGAGACATTTGTGAATGCTTTCTGGGTCGAGAGGATGTCGGTCGGCACATCCTTGACCGGAGCTTCAGCCTCTCCCCCCTTGCGATTGGATTCGAGAAACAGCGGCGCTCCTTTTTTTTCGTTACAGCCGCTAAGAACAGCAACACACAGCCAGAGAGCCGGCAGTAAGAGAGAGATACGGGGCAGAAGTTTCATTTTTGGCGTCACCTTGATGTCATAAAGTTAAGTTAACCTGTCGAAACAGTAATCATAATATCCCGTTGTGTCAAGGGATTCAGGCGTAATACGCTTTGATGCGGGCTAGCCGTATCCTGCATGAATATATTATTGAAACGCTGGGCCGTTTGTGTAAAAGTGCCTCTCAATCAAATTAAATGACAGGGGAATGTGATGACCGACATCAAGGAACAGATCAAGGAATTCCGGATCGGCGAAAAGATCAGAGGGCTCCGCCAGCAAAAGCGGCTGACTCTTCAGGAACTGTCCGAGCTGACGACACTTTCCAAACCGCTGTTGTCGCAGATTGAAAATCAGCAGGTCATTCCCCCTCTGGCCACTCTTCTCAAGATTGCCAAGGGGCTCAAGGTCGATATCCACTTTTTCTTCGAGGACGCCGGCAATCGCCAGAATTACGTGTTGACAAGGCGCGAGGATGTTCGCGAGGATGAAAAGATTCCCCGTCCCGCCGCAAATGATGTTGCGAGGCCGTATGCTTATCACTCGCTGGCTCAGGGGCTCAGGCACAAACATATGGAACCGTTTCTGGTGGAGTTCGAAAACAAGAAGTGGGACGACTCGCTCTTTTTCAGACATGAAGGGGATGAAGAGTTTATCTACATCACGGCGGGGGAGCTGGATTTTCACTACAACAATGAAGTGCTTCGCATGAAGGTCGGCGACAGCATCTATTACGATTCCAGCCAGCCGCACGGCTGGGTGGCTGTCGGCGACGCCACCGCCAGGGCGGTGGCGGTCATGTACACGAAGGAGTAACGAGTACCGGAAATAGAAAAGGCGGCCAAGGCCGCCATTTCTATTTAAATATCTTCATATTTTCTCGT
>CAIYDX010000321.1 GCA_903925005.1 uncultured Geobacteraceae bacterium | reverse complement strand
TATCGATGAGGCATCGCTGTTGCGTCTGGAGGTGTTTGCTGAGTTGCATACCTTGACTCAGTTTGAGCAGGATTCCAAGCCGTTTTTTCCGATTGTTCTGGCTGGACAGCTCAATCTCGTGGATAACTTACGCTACAGAAACTGTCTTCCCCTGGCAACTCGGGTTGTGGCCAGAAGCCATCTTAAAGGCAGTGACCTGGAAACGATGGAGGCGTATCTACGCCATCACCTTGGCATTGCCGGAGTAAGCCGCATGATATTCGATGACGCGGCAGTCACGGCTATCCATCAAGGGGCTGGAGGTCTCTTCAGAAAAGCAAACCATCTGGCCCGAGGGGCAATTGTTGCGGCAGCTAAATGCGATTCGATATCCGTTACCGCCGAGCATGTCCGACTGGCTGCCACTGAACTGCTGTGACAAAGGAAAATTCAATGAATATTTATGAAGAGCAGAACCTTGAACAGAAACTGGAAGAAATTACCGATCAAATTGGCCATCTGGTATTGGATATCATACTCGTCAGCCTTAAAAAAGTGTCCAGTGAGTGCCAAATCTACGGGGACATAAAAGATTCGCAATGGTCAGTTTCAAGGACAAAAAGCAACTCCTTTTAAAAGTTGGGCTTGGTAAAAACCAGTCCTAAAATATGCCCAAAACATTTTTGCTCCATTGAAAATCGGCCAGCGTTTACTACCCATCCGGAGAGATAAAAGTGGTGAAAATGGCCAACTAATAAATACTATTAAAAAAAAGAGTAATAGTAATAGTATTTATACACGTCTGCTGGATAAATCGGCATTTCAACCGGTCTATTATGCTCCTATTAGTGCTTGCCACAAAATATTGCATCCTGCCTTGTCTCCCCCCCGAGTATTATATATATAGACTATTCCAATCGGAGGAGGTTGCAATAATAATGATGATGGATCGTGATGGTTTTGAGGTGGTAGATGAGGAGTTGTCAGCAGACCCTATGTTAGCGTATCCGCCATTGCCACGCAAATTGTTTCAGGAAATGATTCGGCGGGGTGTTGTAAACGCAAAGGTTACGCCAGAACAGGATGCTGGATTGAAAATGCTGCAGTGGGCATGGCAAGATAAGCAAAAGTTGTTCTTCCGGTTTATGGCGGCATCTATCAGGAAGCGCGATAGAGAGAAAATGGTGATGTTTCCACACCTCGCACAGCATGAAAAGGGCATTGTTTCAATGTTTTTGAATGCGGCTAAGAATAGAAATAATGACGATATTTCGCTGGTGAAAAACAAGAGAATTACTACTGTTTCTATACAGAAAATGGTTAAAGAAAATTGTGGGTACGACATCACTACAAAAAAAGTGAGGCAATTGCGGCAGATTGCTTATAACTACAGAAGGGAAAGTGCATCAAATGAAAAAAGGGTGGCCCTGGACAATTCGAAAATATGAACATTACTTTATGGTGGAAGGAAGATATCTTCTTCATTTGATCTGAGAAGTTATTTCATTCCAAAATATTTGGAAATATCGCCGTTAAATCAAAATAATCAGCTTATTCAAGTTCATTCAATCAGACAATCAACAACTGGTTTAACATGTCTGGTTCTGGACATGTTTAGACACGTAGCGTGTGTAGTTCTGGACACGTTGAGACATGCTACATGTCTGGCCTGGACACGTTGAGACACGTTTGCATCTGGCTACTTGGACGCACTGAACGTAATTCCGTCTGGCTACTGGACGTAATCTACACATTTTGCGTCTGGTTAACTGGACGTACTGGACGTAATTCGAGAAAATAAAAGGAATTGTGGTTGCCGGTTGAGGTAGGAAGTCGGCTACGTGCGGTTGATGTTTAGTCTTTATTGCTATCTGATTGCTATACCTTGCCTTTGAACGTGTACACTGTCAAGCGGAAAGTTGGCTTTAAGCAAAGAAAAAGACGGCCTGGTTAGGTCGCCTGGTGTGCCTGGATAGGTAGGCTCGTGTAGGCTCATTCGAGCCTTGTATTGTAGGCTCAATGGTAGGCTCCTTAGGCTCAATTCAGTCCGGTAGTAGGCTGAAACAGGCTGAATTAGGCTGAAACAGGAAGGCATACGCATCCATACGCATCCATGCACCTTCCATGCACCTTCCATGCACCTTCTATGCACCTTCTATGCACCTTCTATGCACCTTCTATGCACCCCAAACCCATCTTTCGTTGTATACACAATACGTATACTTACTACTCACACGCTATATTTTTCATGTATACAACTTTATTACACTTTTCTTAATATAATTGTTGACAAGACTGTACTTTTGCTGTACTCTGAAAGGATAGCGTAATCGAACTCCTCCCGCATATTCATTCAAAAGCTCAGAGGTTGCCAATCACTCACTGAATTGGAGGCCTCCATGCCGACTAACACCGACACAACCACAACCAAAGCTAACCGAATACCGACTGTACCTGTTCTTAAGCCTGTCGCTGAACCTCTTAAGCCTCTCAAAACACTTCACAAAAACCAGCCGAATAAGGTTAATCGTGCTGTGGTTGCGGTCGAGAAGGAACATCAGCTGGTTAATGCCGCTTACTTCTGCTCCGCTCTGGACTTAAGTTGGTTTGGATTTCACAAGCTGATCAAGGCTGGAAGACTGCCCGCGCCGATCGTGCTTGGGCCGAAGTGCCATAGGTGGGCGCTGTCCACTGTTGAAGCTGTTGTTGCTGGGAAATGGCGTCCGGAAGCTGGAAGTGCAAAATGACTACCTCTACTATGACCTTGGGACAACAAATTGAAGCTGGCGGCGCGGCTGATAAACTGGCTGACTACTTCTTCGAACTTTACGCAGAAGAAGCTAAAAACCCGCCCATATCGATACTAAGATGTCAGTGGGGGCATACACTTCGACAAAACTTCTCTCAAGACAGAGGGTTCCTGCCTCATTGAGGTGCGCCGTGATAAAGTTGGTAACATCGGTGGCCTGTGTCGTAATAAAATCCATCATGATCTAACTCCTTGGGTTTCTGCTGGATTGGCTCCAGCTGCCGAATTTGTCAGAACATGGTCCACTTCTGATCTTTCTTAACTATAACATCTCGCATTGATCTTGTCAAGCTTTTTCTGTAATGATTTCAGATACATAACGTGTATAGAGTCAAGCACGAAATCATATAATGCTCCTCTATGGTTTACTACTTCTTACTGGACCACGGCAAGAAATCCACTCCGCAGAATACGACTGCCGATGCTGCAATGGTGATAATGATCGCTGTTGTAATGTCCATGATATGTCTCCTTTGAGTTGTGTTTCAGTTGGTTAAAGTCAATTTTGCCATTCTTCTGTCATTCTTCTGTCATTCTTCAGTCATTCTTCCCCCAGCCCCGGATAGGCTTCACTGATAATTTCACGATCTCCCACTCCTGATCCGTAGCTGTATCGTTGGCCTTTGCTATTACCCTTACTTGAAGACACAATCCGTGAGCGGCCGGCCTGTCCGGGCTGCACCTGGTCATGATTTGCGACGCCGAAGTAGTCGGCGCCGATGCTACCAGTGCCGCCCCTTGGGCTTGCTCCTGTAGCGCCTGTAGTGGCAGTTGAGTCGGTCTGGCTGAACAGAGTGCCGATGCTTGCCGACACGTGCCGCCAGGCCGGTTCTGCTACGTGGTAGGCAATGGTAGTAACCAACATGCAGAATACCAGTCTCGCCCAGATCATTGTGCTGCACCGTAAGCTTCAGGGTTTTTGTATTTGCGACTGACACCGGCTTCGATCAACCAAAGCGACACGGCCTGGCGCGAGACACCTAACTCCCGCGCAATCACAACCCCCCTGATACCAGCTTTGACCATCTCAAGCGCTCTCTTCTTCCGATCCAGCGTTACCTTGCTGTGGCACCGGGGCAGCTGCACGTGCAGCTGCTTGGCAATTCTGCCGACGATCGAGGGATGGCAATTGAGCTGCGCGCCGATGTCGTTACAACCAAGTTGGTTGTCGAGGTTAAGTATGATCAGGCGGATTTTGCTGGCGTGTGTTTGCATGTTGGAGATCCTTTCGGTGGTGATGCACCGTGCGGATCTCCGGTGAGGTTGAGTTATGAGTTCGTTGTGAGCGCCGGAAGAACTTGGCGCTGTGGACCTTGGACGCTACTACTTCATTGCTTTTGCCTTCTTGAAGTCCTTAAGAGTTGATTTGAGAAAGCTTAAGCCTTCAGGACTTGAAAGCGTTTCCCAAACTTCCTTGATTTTTTCGCTCTCGGGTTTAAGCATATTACAAACCATATTCTCCATCACGCCGGGGGCTGCCAAGTTCATATAAAAAGCTTGGCTCTGAATATATTTTTGAAATCGAACAGCTTGTTCCTGCTTTTCCAAAAGGTCATGCTCCCCTGATTTAATAAGAGTCAACTGATCCTCTTTATACCAAGAACTTGTTCCAACACCTTCGATGAACAGTGTATATTCTTTAAAATGGTTAGGATCAACTGCGCTCTGGCAAGTGTCCCTATCGGCGTACGATCCGATAACTATTGCTTCGCAGTCTGACCTGAAATGACTCATGCTTTGCCCGAGGTTTTTAGCTATTCTCACCAGATCACCCTTCTTGAATTTCTGTTTACGAGCTTCTTCTTCTTTTAAAAAACCTTTTACCAACGCATCCGCTTCCTTCACATTCTCTTCTTTCTGTAACATAAATTCATCGAACATCCAGGGGCAATCCCGGGAAATTTCAGCTTCCCTCTCTTCACCCAAAAACTCGCTCCTTACCTTCCGGGCCAGGACTTTAGGATTGTTGAAGCCATGGTCGAAGTCGGCGTCAGAGGCATTCATAACTGTAGCATTCAAAACTGTGGAAAAAGGGAAAAGTGCTTTTGCGGCATAATCAGCCTTAACGTCGTTAACAACGTTTTTCTTCCCTTTAAACATTGCCGAGAAAGGAACCGTCATTCCAGAACCCGTAGAGCCGCGTACCGCGCTGTGTACGCGAACGTTAGGGTTAGTTGAGAGAGCTTTGATTGCAGCTTTGAGTGGGGTTTGAGTAGTAGTTTTGTTATTCATGGCGGCCTCCTGGGCTGGTGCTGTTTGGGCCGCAAATTTCACCGGCTGGGTTAGTTGTTTTCGTTTTCCCTTTTCTTCATCCTATAATCACTCTATCATGTCGCTTTGCTTATGTCAACATAATTCGACATTCCGATGAAAATAAATCTACTATTCATCATTAAAAACAGGTTTCTTGGTTGAATTCTCAACTTTGATCAGCTCTTCCCCGGCGAACCAGCGGGCTGACCAGCTGATACGGCCGCCGGTGGTCACGATCCTGAACAGCTTTCGTTGCATTGACACCGGTACACCTCCTTCAAAAATATTCTCTCCGTCCTCAACAGTTGAGATCAACTTCTCAGTTCGCTCCGATCTCAGCCCCTTTGGTTTCTTTCCATTTTCCACCAGCGCAAGTCTGCGCTTCTCTGTAATCGGCAATCCTTTGCCGAGCTTGGCAAGGGACACCGCAGCTTCGTTCCTTGCATAGTTCGGATTGCCGCCGGTCCACGCACCGCGCTCAACCAGGTCACCATTCTGGTTCGTGAGCCTGGTAGCTCCGCAAAGACAGTGATCAATCAAAGTGAGGCTATGGTGAGCTGCAGGGTTCAGCGATGCGGGCATAGCCGCTACCGGCCCCGTGAAGGCGGCCGTGGTTGTGCGGTTTTTGATCTTTGAGTGCTTATGAGTTGTGTTAGTAGTCATGAGTTGGACTCCTTTATGTCGGCTGGTTACTGGTTAGCTAAGGCGTCCTGAAAACCCGCGTCAAAAGTCTCATACCCTCTCTTAGCGATCAGATAAAATGAAGTTTTAACCTTAACAATCTGGCCGGTCATTACAACCCCTGCCTTAGCGAGTTCCGCTTTGCATTCATTGCGATAATCGCAAAAGGAGTGAGTCCGATGTTTGCTGTCTGCTTTATCGAGATCCATCTGAAATACGTTGACTACCCGTTTGCCATCATTCGAAAGTGCGGCCCAAGCTCTTCCTTCGAACTTAACTGACAGTTGGAGAGACTTCGGAAGCTTTCGGCCATCGGCAACACATTCACGCTCGTATTCACGTCTGCGGATAGCGCTTGCTTTATCCATGATTTTCTTTTGCTTAGCCTCTTCCTTCTGAAACTTTGTGTATTCTGGAATAAAGCCGAAGCCGTTTGTGTCAAGGCGCTTGGTGAGATAACCGTTGATGGTGGCCGTTTTGCCCTTAACTACAACAGTAGCACCTTCAATCTTGCACTCTTCGCAGCTCGGATGGTTGCGGCTGCCGGACCACTCTAACCACTGTACGAAACAGTCCTTATGAGTAACAGATGAGTCCACTTTTTCAGATGCTTTGTGATTTACGAGCGCAGCCATGGCGGCCTTATTGCCAACTTCAGCCCATGTTTTGGCGTCATCGACATGGTCGGAAGGAACATCACCGTTTTGCGGATCGAGACCGAAAGTCATGCGGGCAGTGGCTGCATCATAAAAGTTGGTACGATTATAATGTTTACTTGTGTGATGCCATTCTCCTGCCTCACACCATTCCGTTACCAAAACTGCAGGCATACCCTTGATCTTTGAAGCGGGCACCAGTCCATTGTTATAAGCTTCAACAGCGTTGTTCGACATCGAGAAACCATTATATCCGGCCATATCATTCTCCTCTTTGCTTGGCCGCGTGGTTCTCCGGCTGGGTTGTCGTTGATTTCGTGTTCCCTTTTCTCCATCCTAAATATACTATACCACGTCGCATTGATCTTGTCAACATAATAATGTAGTTATTCCAGATAGTTAACGTGTATAGAGTCAAGCAAGAAAACATCGTATTTATCGTGGTGAGCGCAGTGAATTAGCGGCTTCGCGGGGTATAAGTGTGGTTTTGGGTGAGTGAAAGAAATATTGTGGGTTGATATTTATTTTATGTATACAGGTTAATTAGGGTTTTCTTTTGGAGCGCAGTGGGTTTTTTAGTTTTCGATATGGGCTGTAAGCGTAGGTTTTGATCTTTCATAATTAGTCTCCACCAGTCTCCAAACCTGCGCCACCGGACAGGGTCCTGATCTCTACTATAGAGGGATCACGCTATGAAGACAAAACCGGTGCAGTTAAGCAATGTATATTTCTTGGTAAACAAAAACGGAGCAAACTTTAAAATCGGCGTTAGCTTTGATCCTCACATGCGAATAGCCAAGTTTATAGAGGAAGTGGGTATTAAAAAATCCTTTCATGTTTCATGCGAGCGCAAAAGATCCATGATGATTGAAAATATACTTCATCGTCTGTTCAAGGAGAGTAAGATAGATATGCCGGCCCAAGACGGATATACAGAGTGGTTTGACATCAGCTGTTTCGATGAGGTTAAGGGATTTGTAACCGCATATTGCCGGCCACAGTATTAGTTCATTAGTCAAAACATGGTGCAAAGAAGCAAAACTTAAAGGCAACTATGGCGCAGCAACCTTGCAAAAGACTTTTGTTTACATGCAGGATCTCATTTTAAGAGAACACGCTATAGAAACGTCAGGATACTAATCAGCTTAAGCCTTTACAGAACCGTTACGAATTAGTCAGCTGGATTGGTCAGGTTGGTTTGTGGAGTGAAGATATTGCGGCCATTTTGTTCGCTTCTGATGTGTGTGCGTAGAAAAGGGCGGTTACGCTGACATCCGAGTGCCCTAAGAGTTCGCTTATGGTTTTGAGGTTAACATCCCTTGACACCAGCCTGCGGGCAAAGGTATGCCGCAAAATGTGGAGACCGCGTTTATCTACGCCGGCCCGCGCAAAGACCCCGGACATTACTGTCCACAAGTTTGACCGATTAATGATACCGCCTCCCCTGGTCGAGCATACCGGCCATGCACATCCCTTTTCTTCTTTTAGTTCCGAAAGCTCTTCGAAAATCATGGATGCAGGCAAATAGACGTACCTTTGCTTATTTCCTTTGCCGGTCACTAAGATCTGATACACATTGTTTTCCTCGTCGTATTTGTAATCAGAAATCCGCAAGGGCAGCAACTCCCCTACCCTCAGTCCCGAATACAAGAAGGTTTTGCACAATAGCGCATTTCGGATGTTAATCAGTCTATTTCTCGGTCCTTTCTTCTCGCGCTCGATAGAATTCAGTACTTTGGTTATTTCTTCCTCCGATAACGAAGGTTTCTCTTTTATCTCCGTTTTAATCTTCATTTTTCTAAACATCTTCTCGTAATCTGCATTATTGTCATTATTCTCTGTAATGTAAGAAAAATATGTCTTGAGTACGGTGATATAGAGCTTTTTTGATGATGCACTAAAGCTTTTGGATTGGTTTTCCTTGTCGGCCAGGAAGCCATTCAGGAAAAGTCGGTTGATATCCTCAATTCCAGCCTCGCCCTGGTACTGACGGGCATAGTCAATAAATCCTTCCAGTATTCCCCTATATATCTCTATTGTTCTTGGCGAAAGGTTCTTATTCTTCACCTCACAAAGATAGGCGTCACGCCACTTGCGAAGATCAGCAACTATATTTCCAGATGTGAGTGTCATATTTCTCATTCCTCCTTGTCGATGCTACGCAACTATTAGTTGTGTTCCATGATCACCCCTGTTAATGACATGTCCGGTTAGCCGGATGCCTCTCTGGAGGTATCTTAGTTATGTTACATTATGTCTGAACGTGTAGTGTGTAAAGCTTTATTTTTGATATTGTCTCATTTATTTAATAACAATCTGCATTTTATTTGTATTTTGTGCAGATATCACTGGACACACTACACGTTCCGGGCTATCGTCTACTAAGATGGTTAAAACAAGGAGGTTTTTATGAATAACGATGCTGTTAACGCGGTTTCTGGCACATTTACAGGGGATGAAGCAAAGATGGATACCGTAATGAAGCGTATTGCGGTGAAAAGTTCGACAATCCAAAAGATGCGTAAGATATCCTCATTATTCTCCGAAGAGGTCCCTTTGGATGCAAAAGAAGCTGATTTGATTTCTCATTTTCTGGAAATTTCTTTCAACTCGTTTCTGCGCTCCGGAGAGATAGAAAAGAGAATTAAAGCATTGACTGGTGACCTATAATGGCTACTGCCACGATCTCGCTTGATGTCCCACGTGAGATCGTGATTGACAGCAAAGGCCGCGCAGGTGAGGTTATAGACGAGAACGGCGGTTTTATCCTGATCAGATGGGAGTACGGCCAGTTCTGCATGCGTCGAAATACGCTCCCGCTAAATGTCGACGGGGTCATGGATTGCCGGTAAAGATGTTTCCTTCCAATTAAACAAACGCTGAATAGAGACTAAAGGAGTAACAAAATGAGCGATATGATTGGCCAGGAAAATAGAGACGACTCTGATCTGCTGAAGGCGTACGGCAATCATTTTCCGAAACAGAAATCTTTAAAGCCGTCATCGACTTCACTGTCTAACTCTACCGGAACCCCGGAAAAACAGAAATCTTCAATACCTTCATTTATTAAATCACTGTCTGACTCTTTCGGAAACCCTGAATGGAAAACGGTAGACCATTTGAGACACATATCAGAGACCTTAGACAAAATGTACGAGCTAATGCTGGAACAGCGTAAGTAGAGCCTCAGTCATGACTATTTCAGAACTAAAACGTACAACCTGGGCCAGACGGTTCAAGCGTACTGCGCCCAGCTCATTTGCTCGGGCACTGGAATATGCTGCTGAACCAGGCTTACAGGTTTCTATTGAACTTAGGAAGGATCTCAGCGAAGATAAGCCCCTCTGGGCCATTGTTGTAGTTGAGCCAAGAAGCGGGGATGATGATTTTTGGATGGATGCCTTCAGAGAAAAAGACAACGCAGTTGCCTTGTGCGAAGCGATGGGATGGGTGTACGAGGTAGGGGCATGAAAATCAGAGATGTCCGAATTCAGCTTCAGAACCATGGGCCAGCCTATCAGATACGGGAGACTTCAGGGTGAGCGCGGATTGAGTAAAAACGGAGAGAGAATATAATGGCAAACTTCGAGACAGAAAAAATCACAGGCGACAACTGGCGTCCCGGAATGCCACAAGAAGGATTTTTGGTTCGGTACCGGCCGCACCCTTCGTTTGGTTGGACCGGGCGCCGATGCTTTGCAAACCCGGCAGAGGCGGAAACATTTACAAGCAGTCTCACTCCGGAAGGCGATTTGCCACAAGTACAAGGAGAGATTTAGTGGGACAAGCAAGACTTCGGGCAGCCGCCCGCGAACAACTGAATGAAGCGATGATAAAAGTGGACCTCCCCCGCCTGTCCGCTGCAATGAGAAAGCTGGCTTCGGCCGCCTCAGGACAGCTCGGTGGTGATTGCTATATACATTCGAGTATAGCGCAGGCCATACTTGGCCGGATGGGTGTTGAGGCGAAGATTATCACTGGTTTTTCGGCTTGGCGATTGGGAAATGCGTCTGGAGATGTCATCGTTCACGCACCAATTCCGGGGATGCCTGATCAACCTGGCCTGCCCTATCACGTGTGGCTGGAGATCGGCTCACACATACTCGATCTCACTACCTGGTCACTTCGTCTGAAGTCAAAGCAGCTTGATGAACTGGACGGCGGACACACTAATGTTGACTGGTGTCCGGATTTTCTCTATGTTCCAAAGCGCACAGTGTCGTCTCTTAAGGACGTTACCAATTTGGGCGCCGGGCTGTATTACTACGAGTTTAACCAGGCTACCGCTGATCGCGTGAATGCCGCCGCGTCGGCTCCGGATGAAGGAGATATTGAAATTTGCTGGACACTATATAACAATCCGGCCCTCGCTGTTTACGGACCAAACGATGTGCCGCAGAACGCGCTGATTATCTCTCAAGTGTGATACAAACAGGGTAATACAATACGATCGGGGAAAGAATATGACTAAATCTGAATTGAGCATCAAGTTGGCTGCTGAACGCGGCATAACTGAGAAAGTGGCGGAACAGGTTGTTGGCGAAGTTTTTGGTGCTATGACTGAAACTTTGATCGCTGACGGTCGCATTGAGATCCGCGGCTTCGGAAGTTTTATAAACCGCCGGTACGAGGCTCGCGCCGGGCGCAATCCCAAAACTGGTGAGTCTATCAAGGTAAAGTCTAAGCTCACCCCTTTCTTTAAAACTGGTCTTGAGCTGAAAGCCCGCGTTCTTGCCGGTGTACCAGAATGAGGCGGCTTCTTCTAAGTGCGCTGTTGGTCGTATTCAGCGTGTTGCCGGCGGTGGCTGAACAGTACTTGTCTGTGACACCGGGTGTGTGGTTGCAAGGGCAGTCATCCACTATTGATTTTTCGTTACAAGGGGTTGATGTCGGCTATTCCCCGGGATGGAGCTTAGGAGCAGCTATCGGCGGGGCTTACGAAAATGGCTACAGGTTGGAAACTGAGGTAACGTACAGGCAAGCGACGCCAAAAGTCGGGGCCGATAATTCGTGGAATGTTGCGGTGTTGCTAAATTTGTGGCGCGAAGTGCGTACCGAGACGATCTTTACTCCTTACTTCGGTGGCGGTTTTGGCGGCGCAAGAGTTCATTTGTCCTCTCCCGGTATGATCAACAATTCCGGTGGCGGCTTTGCTTATCAAGCGGGTGCCGGCGTAGGAGTCCGGATCGATCCGCGTCTGACACTGGATATCGGGTATCGGTACTTCGGCGTGTGGGATATCAACAATTCCGGTAATGTAGGAAGTGTAAGTCTCAATGGATCATCGATCACAACCGGCCTCCGGTTTGGTTTTTAAGAAGCAAACACGGCTTCACACACGAAAAATGAAGCAACGAAGCCAGCAATCCTTTAAAAGAAGTTTCTTTTCCATTGTGGCTTTTCCGTACGATGGTCCAATATAACCATCACCTCCCAAAACCATACGCTTTGGCTTGTAAAGAAGAACCCTCCGTTGGTCTGACATCTCTGTCCGTCCGTAGCGAGTTTCACGCGAAGCCGCTGAAGCTACCAACCTCGCCGCTAAAACTACTGCATTCACCGCTGAAGCTACTATCACCGTCGCCGTTGTAGCAAACACCCGGCGGAACTTCAATCTCCGGCTGGCCCGAAACCTCCGCGTCAATAGAAGCCCTTCCTAAACTCCATCCCTCCCCTACCCTCTTCACTCGCACTTTTTTCCACGAACAGATTTTCACTTTGAACCTCACGTTTGTTTGGTCTGATATTTATTATATTGACCTATACACGTTTATGCTACATAATGCCATAATAATGCTATATCGAGAAAAGAATTTAGGAGAACGCATGAAAGATATACTGGCTGTTGAACCGGCGGCTGAAAAAAAGGGAAAGAAACCTGGTCGCACTATCGGAACCGGCACGTCAGCTGCCCAGGGTAGACTGTTGCGCTGCAATCTTACTCCACGCCAGGACCGCATGCTCGTAAAAATCAGAGAACAGATCGGGATGTCTGAGAGTGAAGCCACGAGGCGTGCGCTTGACAACTATTTTGATCTGCTTATTAGTCGTGGGGAGTTAAAGAATGACTTGATCAAACCGGTTGTAAAGCCGGCTCCAGCTCCTGTGTCAAAGAAAAGAAACAGCGAATTGGATTGATTATGGGAAAGAAACCTGTCGTTGATAAGGATGGTGACCAGCCGAATAAACTATGCGGGAGCTGCCGGCGGACTTGTAAGCAATTGGCGTTCGCGGTCATTTCAAACTGCCCGCGATATTACCCGTTCAGCCGCCGGCCTGGTAAGATCAGAAAACAGTGGCGGCAGATAGATCTTGATCTCTGATCAATATGGATTACCAGTACAGCAAGAGCGGCACGTGCCGCCCTCCCCCTACCCTTCTCAGTTATCAACGCCTGGTACCACTTTATTTTTGAAGAAAGCTTCAAAAACTTCTCGCGCCAACACTTTCAGATCTTTATCTTCCAAAGCCGCGTACACTTTTATCTTCTTGATCAAGCTTCGTGGCAACCTAAAGTTTTGGATATCTTCTGGCTCCTGGACCTTTGTCTGATCCTTTTTACTGGCCTTTTTCGAAGTATCTTTCTTGTGTGTATCAGCTGCAGTTGCCTTGGCGCCGTCGATAAAATCATTAATATTCGGAACTGCGGGTTTCTTTGGGATCGCCATTATTTCTTCCCTTTCTTAAGAATGGATTTAATTTCTTTGTAAAGTGCTTCTACTTCTTCAGCTGCTTTTCCCTTCGGCTCAGCCTCTATAACTCCGAGACCCCTCATTACTACTTTCTTGTAGATAGCGCGGTCATATATTTTTGACTTCATCATTGGGACTTCGTCTTTGTATTCCTCAAGGCTATCAAGCGCTTCTTTTGCCATAATGGTTCCAGCTTCAACTTGAGACAGAATGATACGACAATCAACTTTCTTATATGTGCGTACCTCTCTGATTAACTCGATAGTGTCTCCGCACGCCCAAACGTCATATACACTTGGCAACACTGGAACAAGTACAAGGTCTGCTGCTGCGATCGCTGAACGCAGAACCTTGCTGTCCCTCCCTCCCACGTCAATGATTATCAGATCGAAACTGAGCGAAGGAATATCTTCGTGAAGTGTAGGCGTCGTAATTGACATAACCGGAATGTCGTTACTCTCACGAACACCCCTGAAGGCCATTGCTGTGCCCTGTACGTCCGCATCGATCAGCAACACCTTCTCTTTGTGTTTGGCCGCGCACACTGCCAGGTTTGTTGCGATGGTCGATTTCGACGAGCCGCCCTTAGTGCCCCCCAAAGTTACAACGTACATTGTTTCCTCCGTTTCTCAAAAGTATAATTACAAATATGAAAGCTTACATGTAAGGATGATACTTTTGTTAGATACTTACTTTATATTTAGTTTGTTAGATAATGTAGTCCATTATTGCCAAGCATTCATAAACACAATACTACTTAATTTCAATATGCCATAATAACTTGAAACAATGCTATTTAGGATACTTTATAATTATATATATTGGTACTTTGCTTCTATGTAAGCAATATAATATAGGACATATATTTTATAATTACATGCTACCTTGTAAGCTTGTATGTTTACATACATGTGCTGTTGCAATATAGCTTCTCTATAAGGTAGCTTCAATGTAGACTCGCTTGCATTACACCGAAGTTACTTGGCAACATGCTCACTTGCTTCCTTGAACTTTTACGGATTTCATCCATATAAGATTGTAAGCTGCCAAAGTACATTTCTAACTTGTAAGTTTGTAATTCAGCTTTCTTGATATCAATATTATTATTTTGCCACGGTTGTTCCATTTTTTTTATAAATCAGTTACGCCATTAAGGATGTATCTCAATTTGATCTATTCTTCAAATGGTGTTGCCAATCAGATGTTGCCGGCGGTCTCTGTGTATAGTAGGATAAAATAACTTCCCTTAAGTAGATCCGGATACGCCGATTTTTCCCCGATCACAGTCAGAAGGGTAGGGCGCTAAAAAAACGAATTCGGTAATTGAGTACAGATGTAGTTATTCCATGCGCCTTTGAATGTGGTTTTTTCTTTACGTTTATGAAAGATCTAAAAAAAGCTTGAGCGACTTTTGGTAAGGAAAGGTAAAAGACTGGTAAACGGTCTCTAAAAAGCCAATTTCCTTAATGATATCACTAAGTAGTTTTCCACAGCCGCTCTGCTATTCCTATTAATTACTCCCCTGTTCCTAACTTTTTACTTCGCTGTACCGATGGCTACTCTGCTGTACCTTCTCTGCTGTACCTACGGATTTGGGTACATTTCACGCCAATTCTTCGCTTAAAAGAGATCAGGTACAAAATACTCTGCTATACCGAGGGGGCAGGCAGTCTAATTACTCTGCTGTTCCTATTAAAAATGAATATTTTTACTCTGTGGTACCTATCGCTGTCAGAGACATTTTACTCTGTGGTACCTATCGCCTGATCTGAATATTTACTCCACGGTACCTATTGAATATTTATATTCAGATTTACACCTTATGTCGAATAAACAGCTATTTAAGCTGCCGTATGTGAAGTATTTAGAAAATATCTGCTTCGATCTCCAGTATTTTTATAAAATAGCTCCCTAAACTGAGATAAAATATACATATCAACTGGAATTATTTACTCTGCTATACCAATGCATGGTATTGGGTTATATATTGTTATTCCAGTATGATAGAGATCAATATTTCAAGTGAAATAAGAAGAGATACCAGTGTCTGAATTACTCTGCCGTTCCTATGTAATTTACTCTGCTATACCGATTTGGCTCAGTTTGGTATTTAGAGATTGTCCATAGTAACGGTTACTTAGGCTTGCGCTATACTCTGCTATTCCTATTGCCACCAAAAACTGCAAGATAGGGTAGGGCACTATTTCCTAATAAAAGTAACCGAAGCTTTACTATGAACCAGTTTCACTATTTCTCCGACACGTTCCAGTTCTGTAAAGGCTTCAACTACATCCTTTGCAAAATCATTCAACCTGGTAGCGGCGCCGCATAATGACTTAATCGTATCAAACCTGTGCGTTTGCGAGCCTTTGCCCTGAGCTGAGATATAAGTCTGTAACCATTTTGCAAGGTCAATTTTCTTTTCCAAGGCAAAACGGTGGGGCCAGTTGATATAAGCATATTCGTGGTTATCGAATAGAGCCTGGATCTTTGGGGCAATTCGAATTATATATTTGTTAGTGAGTTCGTCGCGGCTCCATTCGTCGATCAATGAAAGTTCCGTGGCCTTGGAGGAATTTTTAGCTGTAACGCTGATTACACCGGTTTTTAACCGATGCATCACCTCGTTGAGCCAGAGATAGTCGGCCTTGCCGATGCTTCTATTACCCTTCCCGATCTTCATAAGAATATCAGTTCGGGGAATAGAGAGGCCTTCTTCTGGTATTTTTTTCCCGCGGAAAAGGTGTAGTATCTGAAGAAAAACGTCCTGGTCGGCCATATCCAACTGCTTCCCGGTATAACTGATCGTAACATCTTCTCGCGAAGGTAATAGTTGACGGTCATGGACTTTTCGGGCGCCACGGCGAATAGGAGCGAAAAGGGGGGATCGAGCAAGGTGATTTGGAATTGCACGGGCCAGGTCCGGCCAGAGTGGTAACTGTCCGGCTGCGGCTGCGTCCAGTTTTTCTTGTTTGGTTTTTCCGATGCGCTCCTTGACTTCAACCGGCAAGGCAAACTCGGTTTCCATCAGCGCGAGGGTCTCAGGGGTAAGTTCGAGTGGATCTTCTTTCTTTGTAGTCATAAAGGTCTCTCAGCTGATTGAGATGATTTGTTTGCAAAATAGCTTGCTATTAAACAAACAGTCAAGTAAAAAGTATTGTAAGTAAGATGATATGGAAATAAATAAGCATAGTATATTGAAAGCAAGCTTACAAAATAGGGAAAAGTAAACATTGCCTCCAGAGCTCCTCAACATAACTGAACTCACAAAAATCATAACTGCCACCGCACCTGAGCCCCTTCACGGCCCGCTGCTCGCGGCCCTGAATGATCGATACCCTCGCACTCCATTTCGTCTCCTTCAGGAAAGCGATGGCAGGACCTGGTCTGTAGGTATCGTTGACCAGGCCGGCAACCGCATAACTGACAAACTTGGAATGTGGATTGACGAGGAGCTGACTTTAGCTGGCGGCTCGGCCGAAGCGGTCTGGCGGAAGTATAAAGACCAAGGCCTGATGAGGCCGGAAAGAGCGGGGAGCGTTCTTTATTTGGTCGCGCCGTACGGGCCAGATCCGGATCAGTTCTATCAGTTACAGATCTTGGTGGGGCCAGAAATTGCTGAGAAGAAACTGTTTCGGACGGACATGCTATGGCCTGAATTTCCCGAAGACAGGGCGGATTTGGTGCAGGGTTGGAGCCTGATGGAAGAGGTTTTAGTTCTATCTCCTCCCGCATATCAATTTGACAATCTGATCAATATGCGAAAGTTTCTCCGGGATTTAGTCGAGTCGAAAAGACTGAACAGGTTAGAGAAGCTACCTGAAATGGAAAAGAAGATTGTCCATGTTCAAGAAATCGTGCCTGGTGCCGATGGGTGGTCTGAGTCCTACGATGTTCCATTCCTTGAACTTTCTCCGAACTGGCTTGATCGGATCCCTCCTGAACTCCGACTGTTCCAAGATTGGCAGGAGAGTAGTGCGGGGCAGGGTGGGGCGAGGATCTGCGATCACTGGTGGATGCAAGTAGGTGAGTGGGCTGACGGCCAAGGTCGAAAACAGTATTCATTGGTTCCTCAGTGGGCCGAAGCTGACGGTGGTCTGTCTCTTCCAGAAATATCTCCCGATTGGGAGGCTTCCCCTTATGGGGTAATGGAGTCACTACAACAGTTTGACCTCCGAGTTGGTTACCCGTTCGCGTGGTATTTTTATATGTTACACGGTAACCGGATTACGCACTCTGCCGGCGGCGTAATTGCAAACGCGATCAAGGACGGATTATTGAACCTTCCGGAGTGCGACGAAAATGTGTTGTTGAGATGGCGGGAAGACCAATATGGTTTTTGAGAAAATTGAGAAGTGAAGTTGAAACTGACACCCAAAACCACCGCATTTTGCAAATTCACTTGACACAATACACGTTTCATAAAATCAGGCTTTACCACACCGTCAAGGCGCCCCAAACAACACAACGAGCAACCAAGGTGTCGCGAGAAAGTCAAAACAGCTTACAGCGCAAATATGAGCGCTTGAGAGTAGGGTAGTGCAAAAGCAAAAATATTGACCAGAATTGAGGCTGGTAACAGCCTAAAATCCAAGAAAAGCGAGGGTAAGAAAATGACAAAAGCAGAATTCGTAGCAAAGGTGGCAGCAAAAATGGATGTCACACAAAAACATGCAGCTGAGGCCGTAGATGCTGTGATCGGTGAAATTGAGAATGTTATCAAAGCCGGTGACTCAATTACTTTCGTCGGTTTCGGCAAGTTTTCTGTTTCTGAGCGGGCCGCTCGCAAGGGGGTAAATCCTCAAACCAAGGCAGTGATCGATATCGCCGCCTCCAAGTCTGGCAAATTTTCCGCTGGAAAGAATTTGAAAAATATCTGAGTTGTAGTAGAGTATTCACAGGGGATGTGAGAGAAGCCGGGTCCGGGGTAAAATCTGAGCCCGGCTTTTTCTTTGCCTGATCTGGAGATCCGGATGAGAGAGGTAGAGTAGGATAGGGTGGGGCGAAGCAAAGCAAACCTTCTCACACGAAGGGGGAAATTCAGAGAACCTTCAGCAAGGGAACATCAAACCACATCAGAGATATTCAGAGAGTCATTCCGTAACCCGGGGTGGCTCTTTTTTGTGAGTCGCGTTTTGTACCGAAACAAAGAATAGCATTAATAAAGCAATAAATGCTTGACAGTGTACACGTCTGCCGGTATAGTTATTTTACGGTCGCTGACGGCCGCAACACAAGAAAAGAGAAGTTTATTGGAGGTTATATGTTTGGAATGTTACTGGCCGGAATTACGCTTGAAAAATTTATCGGGATCGCGGTTTTGATTTCCGCCCTGGTTGTTGCCTGGAGCACATTGGCACATTCGGTTCCGTTGGCTTTGATGATTGGACTCGGCCAGCTGCATGGACATATCCAGCATCACTCGCATGGAGCAGGTGAGGAAGGTAGTCATTTGGCGGTCCATAAGTTCTGATCCTTCAGAACAACCAGCTACACACATCGGGAAAAAAGAAGACGAGGTAACCAATGACAGACTTACGGGAACAACCGGCTGCTTGGCCGATATCTGAGAAGTTCAGAAAAATACTGGAAGATATTGTGAGAGAACAAGCCGGGTCTTGTGTGGTCATTTTTAAGGACCCGAATTACACAGCCGACACAGGCGGGTATCATCCTGTTGAAATCATGGTTGGGGCCGGTGGTGACATTGCCTATATTTCTGATTTTTCCTATTCAGGCATGCCGCCGTACTCAGAACTGAGCAAGGAGATAGATTTCGACTTCAGCAACCGCTGCTTTAATCACCTGGGTTTTGAGTATGATATTTCCGCTGGCCGGGGCTTGTTCCAGACCTGGCAGTCGAATTTCTGCAATTTTTACTCTTGGAATGTCTACGAAGTAACAGTCCACCCGATATAACGCTCATCACTGATCGCACCTCGCTCCATTCCAATCACCAATCCGATCCATGCTTACAACCAAAAGGGGAATTAAAAGTGAATTCAATTGCCACCGAAATTCAAGCTAAAGCTGTCATTGCTGATTTTGACTCAAATGTTATCAGTAATGAGACAGCTGAAAAACTCATGAACATGGATCTGTTATCAGCGCATCTCCCGTACAAATTTGCCAACGGCAATACTATCGAACGGATGGAAATCGGCTGTGCCAAGTGCGGATGCATTTTGGAAGAAGTCCGCGGCGAAATCAGAGAAACAAACAAGGGAATGACACTCGCTCTCGACGCTTACGGCATCTGTAGAAAAGAGGAATGTCTGATGATAACACCTGTGGTTGCGCGGTTCAGGGACGATGGAACGTATTTATGTAAAGCTGGCAATACGTGGAAGGAGCGCAGATACGCGCCGCTGGTCGGCCCCGGTGTTGGAAACTGGCTCAAAGCAAAACTGATTTCACTCTGGCACAAGCCCTAATGCCGCCTGAAAGTTTCAGTATAATCGAGATTACCGTAGCGGTGATTTTGGTTCTGATCTCCGCTCGTGCATGGTCGCAGCCCGATCCGCAACCAGTGCCGGCCTCGATCCGGAGTAAGGGAAAAAGGAGGACGTACGATGAGTTATAAGCATATTTTCTCGCTGTATTCCAAAAACGCCGGGTTGGAGATTACTCCGGAAATACGGGTTAACAGCTCAAAAGGTACATCTGAGGGGAGGGTGCAGCTGCGGTTCTTCCTTCTTCAGGCCCCCGGTGCCGCTGGCAACAAAGCTACTCAGATCAAATTTCTTCTCGAGCCTTGGGAAGCGTTTGACCTCAGCCTCCGGATGGAAAAGGTTTTCAAAGAGTCGGGAAAAGAGAAAATCACTCACAAATTCAAGCCTCCTGGTCAAGCCGAAATGATCACTTCCGTAACGATCGAGAAATGGGAAAGAGGAGACAAGTCGGGTTTGGGGTTGGCGGTTGGAAGAGGCGACTCTTTTATTTCTGTTCCGATTGGGAATGACTCCACCTCGCGATACCTCTACGCTGCTGAATTCCTCAGATTTCTCTCAACAAGGCAAGGATGGGTAGATCGCGAAGCCGCATAGCGTCTTCACTCAGCAATGATATCAAGGCTGGTTACTGTAAAAAGTATCCGGCCTTTTCTTTGTTGCAAATAGCACTCATAAAGCAATAATAAAGCTTGCCTCTATACACGTTCAGGTATAGTGTGAGTGCAGGTGAGAAAAAACCTATGTAGTTCGAAAAAAAGAGTAGGGTGGGGCGAAATGAAAAACACCAGTGCGGCATCGGCGCAAATGTTTCAGATTAAGTTAATTACTCCGGAGCCGCCGGTATCCGAAACTCGGCTGATAGCGGAAAGCCCACGTACAGCTTACTACAGAGTATCGATTTATTACTTACCCGGTGCCGGATACAGAATAGAAAAAGCCTCAGGTGCTACAGGGAGCAAGGGCTGTAGAGAGAACTTTTGGAGACCAAACCTCAGATCTGCGTTGGAGAAAAAGGCAAAGCTGGTCGATGCAAAAACACGTAAAACAAAAGGCAGGATGTATCAGGTCGTTGCTACTACTGGCTTAAGAGAAGATGAAGAGGAGTAAATATGTTTGAAGGAAAATTTGACGAACACGCAATAATCTACATTTCAGCTGCGTCCCTGGCGCTGTTTGCTTTGATCACTCCAAACCCGGATATGATACTACCGCTGACGCTCATTCTGTCACCGATATTGATCATCTTGTATTACGGTGCAAAGGCGTTCTTCGGAACTCATGGCACACTTCAGCGCAATAAATATAAGGTTGGCGCTGTTGTTGACGACATCATTACATCATCCGTTGAACAAGTGATCAAATATCCCCTGGACGCTGCTGACAACATCCGCAAAAACCGCAAGTAAGATCAAGAGGAGTAACACCATGCAGCGAATTGACATGTACATCATTTCGAAGTTGGTAAATAGCAAGATCATGACCTCGCTCACGTTTAGGAAGATCTGGAACTTCGTATGGACACTGGTATTCAATATCTTGTTCGTCTCTGCTTTCGGCTACACACTGTACGAAACATGGACCAAGTGCAGGCCAAAAATGGCTCTCTGGCAAACTGCAGGCTGCACTTTCGGCATGCTAATAGCCTGCGGGTTGTTCTGGTTTTTGGTCCTCGGCGCCTGCGAACTTGGCAAAGCGCAAGGGAAATTCTTTATCAAAAACGGCCGTTAAGAGAGGCTTGGAGAGAGAAATTATGCGAAAAATACCGGACATAATCAGTGAAGCGATTGCGGAGAGCAAGGCGTGGCGGGGTGTTTGCCGCGTGATCGATTTCTCTGTTATCGGCGTTCTGCTCTTCAACATTAGCTGGCTCGCGTTCATGATTGCCATTTTTGCAATACTCTGGTGGTTCGGGTCAGTAATTTGGGATGTCACAGTTGCCAGCGGTACATTTCACCGGGTTTTGTGGGTAATGGGAGGGTATGCGGTTCTTGCAATACTTGGCTGCGTCGGTGTCGGAGTTATTGCTATCCCGGTCCGGATTGTTCGAAACCACGACAAGTAGTAGTGGTAATTTATCATCATCCAGAAGTAAGACCGCCTGTAGAGAGAGGCTTGGAGAAAATATGAAAGTAAAAATAACTCCGTACAAAATAGTCCTTAATGTGTTTCTGTTGTCCGTCCTTGGCGGACTTGCATATTTCATTTGGATCTGCGGCTCCGGCCTTCCTTGGTATTACAGGTTAGCAAGTGTTGTCGGACTGTTTAGTGTGGGAGCCTTGGCGTTGTGGCTCAGCTCTCTCGGCTTTGGCGCAACCGCTGTATACGTTATCAACCCCGGCGAAGACAGGCGAAAGCAATGAGCAAATCAGCGACAATATTCTGGAGCTGCATTCTTTTCGGTGCACTTGGCGGCTTCGGTTGGATTATTTGGTGGGCCGCGGGCGGTTACAGTCTCTTTTACCGGATACTGTGGGTGCTCGGAATGTATGCGGTGCTTACGATCGCCTGTTATGCATGTTCTTTCCCCGGAGCCGGCTGCATCCCGGTGAAATTTAATCGAAGAGATTAATATAGGAGAGAGTATGAGAGTATCAAATTTGGTTAAACTTTTTGTGGTGGTTTTGTTCGGGCTGCTTATCATGGCCGATTGCCTGTACAACAAGGCTCCGTGGGAAGTTACCTTCTGGTGCACTTTGGGCTTCACTGGTGCTCTGGCTTTCATGGCTGGCTGGATGTCAATACCAGGATGTTTTTGCACAAAGGTTGTCGTTGATCGAAGAGATTACTAACAATCATCAACTTTCACACACTCACACACACGAAGGAATAAAAAGGAGAAACAAGTAATGGCAAGTCTTAACAAATGCATGCTCATCGGCTCGCTCGGAAAAGATGTAGAAGTCAAAGTAACCGCTACAGGCCAGTCGGTAGCCTCATTTTCGATGGCTACCAGCGAGAAATTCAAGGGAAAATCTGGTGAGCTGGAAGAGAAAACAGAGTGGCACAATATTGTGCTTTGGGGGCGGTTGGCGGAAATTGCGGGCGAATATCTATCCAAAGGCAAAACGATCTACGTCGAGGGCCGGTTGCAAACGCGGAAGTGGCAGGATAAAAACGGGAACGATCGCTATACGACTGAGATTGTTGGCGAAAAGATGCAGATGCTCGGTGCGAAGGGTGGGGCGGCTGCCGGCGGAGCTGGTGATACTGCTGGGGCTGCTACTGGCAATTCCGGCGGATATGAACAGGGTGATGAACCGTTTTAAGATCCGCTGCCCACCTTGTGTCCGGAGTCCAGTTTGATGGGGAAGGAGAGGGTATGAGCTTTGGAACATTTTTCGGGTTGATTGTAGTTCTTATCGTTGTTATCGGGTTTGTGAAATGGAAAGTTTCAGGCTCCAAGAGGATTTACGAGCCATGGGACCCGCCGCGACGTAATCACAGCACAACGTCTATGAGTCCGTCTGACACATTCCATGTTGACAATATTAACCATAGCACCAGAAATGACCTTAAATAGCATTAATACCGCTTGACACTGTACACGTTTGGACACATGGTTAAATCAGATCGCAAGGAGCCGCAGTCGCGGCTCTTTCTGCGAAACCAGCGGTATGAGGAGCGGATTATGAGTGAAGACACTATGATAGAGAAATTGGTTGAGACGCCGATTTGGAAGGGTGCATTGATCGCCGCGGCCTGCGGCCTGTTGAGCCATATCTTTACTGATCCAAAACATGCTTTGGGTGCCGCAGCTGCTTATGGCGTGCTCACTTTGTTCTTCTGGTACCCTGCCAAAGCTGTACTAATCACGTTGAACACAATTCTGACGTGGAAATCGCGATATCCTGGTGAGCCGATGTTCCGGGCTGGCGGATTAACCGAGTATGACCAGGAGCGTTGCCGCCGCACGGGTGAAGCAATGGCTGACGCGCTACGGAAGCACGATCGCAAATGAGCTCTTACCTGGTCAAAGAGAGCAAAGATGCAGATGCTATCTTTGTTGGATTGTCAAAACCGCCGCACGGGCCTGGTTTCAACCGCAGCCTGGTCAATCGATATCCGCATATCCAGGAGTGGTATGTAGGAATGGGAACAATTGAGTATCGTTTGATCGGACCCGCCAACTCCGTCATAGCCCGCAAAAAAGTGATGAAAGGTTAGGTTAGATATGAGCTGGTTCCGCATTGTTCCCGAATATGATCCAAGACCGTACGCCGAAATCCCGAAGGTGAGAGGGGTTTTCGTGAGTATCGTGATTGCCTTTCTGGTGTGGGCATTCGCAGCCACTCTCCTCAGCCTGGCACTATTTGTTGTCGGCAACCTGTGGATATATTTCTGTGATGGTCATTTTCCAAAACCTTCTAACAGCAATTCGTTTTACGAAGCTGGGCTGGCGCTGTTCTGGGTCAGCTTGATAATCGAATTCTTGGCTCACGGAACAGCTTACATATGTTTCCTCGGCTGCCGCACATGGCCGTCGCTGCCAAGAGTGATCTTATTCTCGCTCTTCGGCAAGCGGTTTGGCGCTGCCAACTCCGCTGCTGGCCGGATCAACCGTCTCAATATATTTGGATACTGACATGGCAATAATGATCGGTGACATACATGGAAATGCTGATAAGGTCCGGGCGTTCCTGGCCTATAAGCCGGACCAGGAGCATGTTGCAATTGGTGACTACCTGGACAGCTTCGTTGAACCATTTGAACGCCAGCTTGAATGTTTGCATCTCTTGATGAACTCAGATGCGGTGCTGTTGCTCGGCAACCATGATGTGCATTATCTTCAATATCCTCTATTTCAGTTCTCAGGATACCAGCATGAGAACGCCGCCAAGTTTCAAGACATTCTGGAGGGCAACCTCTCCCGTTTCAAGGTCGCTCATGCAGTAGACGGCTGGCTCTGTACTCATGCTGGTGTAAGTAGCCAGCTGGCAGAAGAAACCAGCGATGTTGCGGCACTGGCGGACCTATTCAACAACCGGTGGGAACATTATTTAGCAAACAGGTCGGCGCAGGACAAATCGGACTATGAGTATAAATCGCTCTTCACTTTTAACTACTTTTGTTACGTAGAAGGCAATCTGCTTGCCGAGAACGTTAGACAAATATTCGGGCATATGGAGTTAAAAACCCCGGATGTGACGGATACTTATATTGCCTTAGACACGACAAACTCTGGTGACAACTCATATTGGCTGTACGACACGGAAGCTGGCCAACTTGTAGAGTTGTGTAATTCCGAAGTGAAATAAGGAGTAGGTCATGATTAAAAGAAGCCAGTTGGGTTCAAATGTGATGGCATATCTCTTTATAATATCTGTAGCTTGCGTTGTATTAACTCCGCCCGTTGTATAGTGGACCCCGGATTTCGGACAATAGTTTAAGATGGTAGCCTGCAACAAAAAGGAGCAGGCATTGAGCGAAAAGAATCGTAAAAGTTTCACCAGCCAGTACAAGGCAAAGGTCGCGCTCGAAGCGATCCGAGGCAT
>CAIYDX010000320.1 GCA_903925005.1 uncultured Geobacteraceae bacterium | reverse complement strand
CCACGGCGGACGGTACAGTCGTTCCGTCCACTACGTATACTTCAGGAACAGTTACCGGAGTGTCATATTCCGGCACGAACCCGACATTGACGATTGGTTCGGCTTCTGTCAACCTGTCAGATGTCATCGGCGTAAGTGGGGGAAGTGGGGTTTAGGGAACATTGAGATTAACATAACTGTACTATAGTTTGCTAGAGGAGGTAAAATTATAATGGATGTTTGGAATTCAAAACGAGTAACAATGTGTTCAACATTTTTTATGTTCAGCATCTTGGTTTTATCCGGCTGTTATGGAAATGGTAATGATGGCAGTAGTGTCCCGTTTTCTGCATTAACCACAGCTATCGCAGGAGATGGAATCGGTGCTTCGGCGCAGTTTAATTCGCCTTCTGCTATTACAACGGATGGTACAAACTTATATGTGGCCGACTCAGGAAACAACACTATCCGGCAAATAGTGATAGCTTCCAACTGGGTCACGACCATTGCAGGTAGTAAAGGTGTGAGTGGATCATCTGATGGAACCCATTCAAAGGCCTTGTTTAACTCTCCGTACGGCATTATGACCGATGGAACATACCTGTATGTTACCGACACACTGAATAACGCAATCCGAAAAGTGACGATAGCAACGGGCGTTGTGACAACTCTATCGAGTCAGCTTAATTATCCGCAAGGTATTACGGCCGATGGTACGAACTTCTATGTTGCTAATACACATGGTAATTCAATCCTGGAGGTTGCAATATTGACTGGCACCGGAAACACTCTGGCTGGCACTACCACCGCCGGTTCAAGTAATTCAACAGATGGGACTGGTGCAACAACTCAGTTTTATGCTCCAGAAGGTGTAGCTACTGATGGGACTAACCTTTACGTGATAGATACAGATAACAACTCAGTTCGAAGTATTGTGATAGCTACCGGCGCTACTACTACTCTGGTCGGTCCAGCAGGGTCAGCGTTATGCGTTCCTGATACTGTTTCTTCGACTGCTCCTCTGGTTTGTCCAAGTGGTTCAAATGACGGAACTGGTTCTGCGGCTCAATTCAATTCTCCATCAGGAATAACAATTGATCCTACTAAAACCTATCTCTATGTTGCTGATACCGGGAACAACTCAATTAGACGGGTTGTGATAGCTACCGGTGCTACGAGTACTCTGGCGGGTCCGTCAGGATCAACATTATGTACTCCTGCGACTTCAACAACTCCCGCCGCTTGTCCAAGTGGCTCAAACAATGGGACAGGTTCTGCTGCTCAGTTCAATTCTCCATTTGGCATCACGACTGACGGGACAAATCTCTATGTGGCAGACACAAATAACAACACCATTCGCAAGGTGGCTATAGCTTCCGGTGTTGTGACCACTTTGGCGGGCACTGCTCCACTACAATCAACTCAATAACAAAACTACGTCGTACTACACCTGTCACTTTTGCAGGGCTACGCAATTGCTCGTACTCACCTGAAACCTTATTAATATCCGTAAGCAGTTTAGAACCAGGGGGGATTGATGATAAAAACTGTTTTTATCATGTTAAGCGTATTTGTTTTTTCTATTACATATGCAAATGCAGGCCAATCGGGAGACTATATCGGAGCATCCTCTGGAATATTGTTTACAGAGGCCAGTACTATTACTGATCGTAACGGTTCGACTGCTAATCTAGCTTATAGCAATATTGGGATACCTGTCAGTGCATTTATCGGGCATCAGTTCGGTATTGGGGTACGCGTAGAAGAAGAGGCGTTTTATAAAAAGTTTACTACCCATGGATTCAGTTATTCAGGCTCAACAAGCCAAATCGACAGCAATGTTTTTTGTTTTGGCGCTATGAGCAATCTATATTACGATTGGTATCATGATGTAAAGGTGTTGGAAGAATTTCCAATATCGCCTTACGTTGGTTTAGGTGTTGGCCTTGCCAGTGTAAATATGTCAGAGAGCTCAGTCAATGGACTCAAGTTGTGGAGCAATGGTAACGATACCATATTTACTTACCAACTAATTATAGGAAGTGGTATCCCGATTAGTAAAGATATTCTTTTGGATGTTTCTTATCGTCACTTCGCCACTAAATACATAACCATTGATCAAACCAAGGCAAGTCTTAGCAACCAGAATTTCTTATTGGGGGTTAGATATTTTTTTAGGTAGGGGTTCTAAGCCCAAACCGGCGGTGTTAGGTTTTGCTGTAGGTCACTGTGGAAATGAGCGGGTTGAGGCAGGCTATTCTGAAGCGTATCCGTTGAGCATGCTATTGAAAATTATTCTAGTACAGATATTCCTGATGGTTATGAAATAAACCGATTAGTGTCGTGCTTCAGCCAGTTAAAATATGAAATTTAAAGCTCCAATATGAGCATATGACTTATTGTGTCATGGCTCTGATGTAGAGTGTCATAGAAATAGATCCCATCAGCTAAGGAGCTACCTATGACGCCAAACCAACTTCAGTTTCAACCAGGGCTCAGTTTAAGCAGTTTTCTAAATAACTACGGTACAGAAGCCCTGTGTGAAGCGGCCTTGGAGAAATCTCGTTGGCCGAAAGGGTATATCTGTCCGGTCTGTGAGAGTCGCAGCCACTGTATTGTCTGGCATGGAAAGGTAAAGACTTTCCAGTGTAACCGCTGCCATACCCAAGTGACTTTAACATCAGGGACGATATTCCACGCCACAAAACTGTCCTTGGTCAGCTGGTTTCAAGCTATGTACTTTATGACACAGACCAAAAATAACGTCTCCGCTTTGGAGCTGAAGCGTCACATCGGAGTTTGCTACCGTACGGCCTGGCGCGTGAAACACAAGCTTGCCCAAGTCATGAGCGAACGGGAAGAGACAACGATCCTGTCCGGTCGAGTCGAAGTTGATGATGCCTACTTGGGTGGCCAGTATCCAGGTGGCAAGGCCGGTCGTGGTTCAGAGAACAAAGTGCCATTCGTAGCGGCAGTTGAAACAAACGACCAAGGCCATCCAATGCGCGCTGTTTTTGCCCCCGTGAAGTCCTTTACCAGAAAGGAAATTGCCGTGTGGGCATGCAACTGGTTGGCTCCCTCAGCAACGGTGGTATCAGATGGGTTAGCCTGTTTCCGTGCAGTAACAGCTGCTGGCTGCGCCCATGCCCCACAGATAGTTGGAACGAAGCGTAAAAGCACTGATATGGATTGCTTTGCCTGGGTCAATACCCTCTTGAGCAACATCAAAACTGCTATCACAGGTACATATCATGGGTTCAAGTTCGAAAAATATGCGCACCGTTATTTGGCCGAGGCACAGTATAGGTTTAATCGCCGTTTTGACCTCAGCACTATGCTTTCACGCCTGCTTTATGCTGGAGCAAGAACCGGAAGCCGCACAGAGAAATGGCTAAGACTGGCTGAAGCATAGCATCAATCGGTTGAAATAATGAAGTCTCTACACTAGTGTCCGGTTAATAACTGAATAAGTACAGCTGGTTATCGCTGGGTGTATCCGTTTTCTGCTTGAGAGCCTCTGAAATCAGCGATAAAATGGGCTTTTTTCGAATATGTTGACCTCAAGAATCTGTAAAAAAGTGTATAGCGAGCACCGAATGTCGAGTCGTTTTTTGGCGATAGCCACGAGTAGGTACATGCAGAGTCCGACCCATATCTGGCTGACGTGGTCAAGTAATAATGGACATTTTGCTAAGCCACTTTTCTACGATGATATGTATCCTCATATTCTCTGGGGCTGACATTCCCCAAATATGAATGCCGTCTTCTGCTGTTGTAAAACATTTCGATGTAGTCGCATATATCCTTTTTAGCTTCATCTATGGTTTTGTACTTTGCAAAAAAGACTCGCTCGGTTTTCAAACTACCAAAGAAACTCTCCGCTATCCTTGACACTGGTTGGCTAACAAGTTTTATTGAATATTTGTTCTGACAAATCTATAAAGTATTATCCATCAATTCACTACTTGATATTACATAACTTATTCATTATTATAGACATCATTTATTTTATATCGTTTCAATATCGTTTCATAAAAGTGTGGCAAAAATGACTGTAAACACCCAAATGGCAAACAAACTTCTCGCCGTCCTTTATGACAGGCCATTGCCTGCAAGAAACCTGAGGCAGCTTCTTGGCGATATAAGCCCGGCGACTCTTTCACGATTGACCAAACTTGTCGGGACTAAAATCGTCTCTTTCGGCCAAGCCAGGGCAAGCACCTATGCACGTCCCCGCGATCTTCCTGGAATCGGCCATCAATTGCCTGTGTATCGCATAGATGAAAATGGCAACGCTCGTTTTGTCGGTACGCTATGGTCATTGTCTGGTGGCTATTGGTGGGCAGGAGAGGTTTGGCCTTCACGTTATTATTCTTCGATCCCTTGGTTCATATATGACCTGAAACCGGATGGTTTTGTTGGCCGCGCCTTTGCCCAGCGGTTCGGATCAGAACTTGGGCTTTCTGAACGCCTTACCAGTTGGAAAGAGGATGACGTTCTCGTCGCTTTGACTAGACGAGGTGAGGATACCGTCGGAGATGTAATCGTTGGTGAAGAATCACTTGCGAGGTATATGGCTGCTTCACGGCTTCAGCCCGTATTTTATACTGCGACTGATTACCCCAGACTTGCAGAAGAAGCGATAGCAGGTGACCCAGCAGGTTCATCTGCTGGTGGCGAACAACCAAAGTTTACCGTTTTGACAGAGCGGGAAGGTCTCCCCAGAAGGGTATTGGTGAAGTTTTCACCACTCTTGTCTACACCTTCCGGACAACGGTGGTCAGATTTGCTTGTATGCGAACATATTGCGCTCAAAATAGTTGGCGATATAGGGGTCTCAGCAGTGGCATCAACAATCCATCAAGTTGGCAACAGGACCTTTCTGGAAGTGGAGCGCTTTGACCGCGTTGGTATGTTTGGACGAACCCCTGTTAACTCTTTGACTGTTGTAGACGCTGAGTTTATCGGAATGGGAAGTAATTGGACGGCAGCATCGAAGAAACTGCTTTCCGCTAAAATACTGTCACCAGACGAGGCAACAAATTTCTCCAAGCTGGATTTGTTCGGCAGCTTGATTGCAAATACTGACCGGCACCATGGCAATATCTCGTTGATTCCGGAAAACCAGGGACGAACCAAATTCAAACTTTCTCCGGGCTATGACATGCTGCCGATGCACTACAGACCAAGAGACGGCGAAGAGCTATCTGTAGGGACGTATCACCCACCGGTAACTTTTGAATTGGGTGACGTGTATGAAAATGCCAAGATGTTTTGGTTAGAGTCTGGAAATGATTTGCGCATATCAGAGCCGTTCAGGAAATTGTGCGTTAAAAATCATGATATTTTGCAAAAGATGGCCACTGGACCGCGAATCATTGGACCACACGGATAAAACTTTGATGAAGAATAGTAGAGTCCAACTCATTGAGTTAATCGTTTCAGCGGAATCTCGGCTTATACGTATCACCTGAAACCGCAAAAGTTAAAATTGCTTGTGAATAACCTTGATTACACCTTTAAAATGGCTTCTGAAGAATTGACTGGCTTTGGAAACTTCTTGAAAAAAATCGGGCAGATACTCGACCCGATAATATATTCCATGCTTGACATGCCTATTCCTTGGGTTCGAGATCTACTCATGGCGGTGGGTGGTGTCGGGGGCTTTTACCTACTTGTTGAGTGCCACTACATCGTGGACGCTTTTTTGTGCCAAGACATCGTGGACACTCAACTTGGTTAACGCAATTTGTAATCGAATCCCTCGACCTGTTTTTTATCCAGGAAGAGTTTCATTCTCTGCTCTTTGACATCGATAGTAGCCACCACGTATTCAAGCGCAGTCTCCGGCGGAGCCGAGAAGCATTCTCCGAAGATATTCAGTTTCGGGCGTTGTCAAGCAAGTTGTCACTTCGCCTTTTAAAATAGTCATGCAGTAACCGGTTTCTTTATTCGGTGATGGTTTAGTGATACTTTTTTGATATGTTGCCAGTTTCTGGTATTTCCTGACCATCGTCCCGGTCTTT
>CAIYDX010000319.1 GCA_903925005.1 uncultured Geobacteraceae bacterium | reverse complement strand
CGCCTATTTGCAGGTTCCGGAAGAGTACCGGGCGGCTTATTTGCCCACACTGCAGGCCAACGTCACCGGCGTGGTTTCCGATTCCGGCAGCCGGTTGGCTGCCGGAGGACTGAACAATCCGGTTGTCTATAATCGTTTTGCGGCAGGTCTTTCTCTCAATCAGATGATTACCGATTTTGGACGGACCGGAAACCTGATCGATATGGCCAAACTGCGCGCGGATGCCCAAAACCAGGTTGCCGAACAGACCCGCGCCGACATCCTCCTGGTGACGGGGCAGACCTACTTTGCCGTTCTCCGGGCGCAAGCCGTGATGCAGGTTGCGCAGCAGACCGTCGCGGCACGGCAGTTGGTGGCCGATCAGGTCACCACATTGGCCCAGAGTAATCTGAGGTCGACGTTGGATGTGAGCTTTGTCAATGTCAATCTTGCCGATGCCAGGCTGTTGCTGCTTCAGGCGGAAAATGCCCTGAAAGCCGCGCAGGCGCAGCTTGCCGCGTTGTTGGTCCTGCCGGGCGACTCCCCCTTTGTCCTCGCCGAGGAACCGCTTCCCGAACCTCTTTCCGCTCAGCTTGACAGCCTGATTCAGAAAGCGTTGCTGAACCGGCCCGAACTGAAGGGACTTAGTCTGGAGCAGAACGCGGCGGAAAAATTTGTTCGCGCCGAACATGCCCTTTACTACCCGAATATTGGAATTCTGGGCACGGCCGGCATTGTCCCCGCCGGGCAGACGCAGATACCGGATCGTTACGGCGCCATCGGCATAAATATGAACATACCGATTTTTAACGGGTGGCTTTTCAAAGCTCGTGAAAGCGAAGCCGAACTTCGGGCTCGGGCAACGCAGCAGCGGGTCAATGATCTGAAAAATCAGCTCTCTCGTGACGTGCGTGTGGCCTCCCTCAACGAGAGCACGGCCCATGAGAGATTGGGACTGTCCGAGCAGCTGCTGAAACAGTCGCAAACGGCTTTTGAGCTTGCCCAGAGTCGCTACAGTCTCGGCCTCAGTTCAATTGTCGAATTAAGTCAGTCGCAGTTAAGCCTGACATCCGCGCAAATTAACATGACAGGCGCAAAATACGACTATCAAGCGCAGCGCCTGAACGTCGATTTCCAGATAGGTGTGCTGAAATAGGGTGCCGCTGTAGGCACTCGAAATTACCGAAAACAGTTTACTTATTTCGATCCAAAATAGGGAGGTACCAAATGGAACAGAATCTTAGTACAGAGCCTACATCTCAATCCCAGTTGCCAACTCAGGAACAGCTTGACAATATTTTGAAATTCGACACATGCACGATTGCGAACGCTATTGAGTGCTTTGGCGTTCGACTTTGCAACGAAGGCTTCACCCGTCCAGGTTTGAGCTGCTTGACCGGAACGAACGAACGAATACTTGGTTATGCCGCAACGTTTCAGGTGCGATCAATTAATCCGCCGATAATAGGCGGTAGCTTTACAGAGCGTAACGACTGGTGTAGTGAGTTTGAACGCGTGCCGCGCCCGAGGATAGCTGTGTTTGAAAATATGAGCGAGGATGATGTAGGGGGCGGTGCTGGTGGTGGTGCTGGAGAAGTGCATGTTGCTATACTAAAGGCATTCGGGTGTGACGGGTTGATAACCGATGGCGCGGTCTGTAATCTTCAAAGACTTAAAAAAATGGGACTCCCGGTATTTGCCAAGTCTTTGACTGTGTCCAATTCCTACATGCACATTGTTGGCTTCGGCTCGTCAATTGAGATCATGGGGCTTGAAGTGAAACAAGGTGACCTGCTTTATGCAGACTGTCACGGGGTACTCTCCATCCCGATCGATATCGTGGCTGAACTCCCTGCGGTCGCCGAACGTATTCTCCAGGAAAACCAGGCCATCATCGAAGCCTGCCAGGCTCCTGGTTTTTCACCTAAAATGCTGCTTACTATCGGACGTTGCCATGAGAGTTGCCGTAAATTATCGAAAGATTTAAGCCGACTTTCTCGTTTATAGACATCTGTGCGACAGTACTAATGGCGGAAAGGTCGCGATAAAACTTGTTGTGAAAGGAGTCTACTATGAAAACGTTGATTGTTCTTTTGGGAATTTTACTGATACTGACATCAAGTGGTACTGCATTCTCAGCTGATCTTGAATCATTGGCCAAGGAGGGATATCAGGTAACAGAGGAAACCAACGTTGTCGGCCAGTTTAAGGGATGTGATGCCACAACGGCTCTGACGCTTACCAACGGCAAGGTTTTTATCTGCAGCACGTATTCGTACAGTTTCGCAATTTACATGCCTGTGGCATACGTTCTGGAAAACAGGAATAAAGATATTAAGGTACTTATTAACGGCACGGTGTACAGCGGTTCTTTTGCTGAATAAGGAAAGTAGCCGCACAAACATCTGGAGATCAGTATCTCTTTTCGGAGGAAAATTTACTGTGAACTTCATAGCTTATGGGAGAAATTATATGAAAATAGAAGTTATCGAAACTATTGGTGAAGTCCGTAGAAGTTTGTTCGGTAATGTATTGGAAGCCTTAAAAGCTTGTGGAATCAATGGAAAGGTAGTGGTAGTCAATAATGCCAAAACGATTTTAAGATATGGGATAACAACAGCCCCGGCACTGGTTATCAATGGGATTGTGCTGTTTGCCGGAAAATCGCAGTCGCCGGAAGAAATTATGAAGTTACTGCAACTGAATATACAAAACTTAAGTTGATAGTGTTATCACCAGTAATAATGAGCAATATTTAAAGAAGCGGAAAACAATTCTTAAGATCAAGGAGTTAGTAATGAGACATTTCATTCGTAGTTTTACACTTTCAATAGCATTAATTATGGTAATGGCTTTGACTGCAATAGCTTCGGAAGTTGTTGGAATACAGGGGGCAGTCATAGCCCCTGTAAATAGAAGCGGAAAAGTTGAGTGTTTGGCAACGAACACAAACTGCCATAACACAATGTCATTCAGTGAAAGAATTGATTGGATCCAGAGCGAGATTAACAAGGGAACAGCCGTCTACTCAAATGAAGAGCTCAAATTGATGCGAGAAAGGTTAGATAATACAATAGAAGAATTCAAGCTCCATATGTTGGGTGGCTATTAATTGGCTTTTCTCTAAAAAAATAGTCTACGTCGTTTATTGTACAAAGACTTGAAAAATCGAGTTGGGTGAGTTCAACATACACCATAATGATTCATGAATGTATTACTGGTACAGATTTCAATTAGGGAAAATAATATTATCTATGGATCCAGAACAGAAAAATATTAATAAGTGTATATGGATATTATTTATGTCAGTCATATTGATTGGTTTAGTCAATGACTTGGCATATGCCGCTTTGGATGATTTCTCATTTTCTGCTGGAGTTGCATCTTGGTATAACACATATAATCCCATTTCGAGAATAGAAGGAATGGATACTCCTCACAGTTCTTTCTCTCTTATGTCTGGCCCAACTTTAAGCGCCCAGTATAAGAACATGAATTTGGATATTACATATCTTCTGTCAACAAGTGATTACGAAATAATGAGTCCAAATACTGCCGTCTCAACTCATCATGCTAATGCAAACTCAGCTGCAAATCGTACAGATCTTGATATTGTTTTTGGTTACATGCTGACCCCAGAATTAAGCTTGAATGTGGGTTATGAGGGAATATTTGTCGATGACAGTGTAACCCTTGTATCAAAAGTTACGACTACAAATGGCAGGCGTGTTGAGTCATACAACTTGGGCACACTAGGCATAGGAGGTCGCATACTGGTTTGGCCCAAAGTAATGTGGATTTCAAATGGTAATGCAATATTCGGCTCCTTTCACAATGAAGTTTCGTACCCAGCCAATTACAAACCTCTTAACGAACCAAATTATAACGCTCCCGGGCGTTGTCAAGCAAGTTGTCACTTCGCCTTTTAAAATAGTCATGCAGTAACCGGTTTCTTTATTCGGTGATGGTTTAGTGATACTTTTTTGATATGTTGCCAGTTTCTGGTATTTCCTGACCATCGTCCCGGTCTTT
>CAIYDX010000318.1 GCA_903925005.1 uncultured Geobacteraceae bacterium | reverse complement strand
CACAATTGGGGGTGAGTAAAATCACCCCCAATAAGACGATTGTTCAAGTAGCGTGGAAATCATACAGATTGATCAAAATAATCAGGGAATTGAAGACCACATAAATCGGAAATCAACACGCCAGCCTGTAATCCGAATGGAAAGCCAACAACACTACAAATTTCCGATGGCCCAATTGCTATGTCTGGACCTGGATTGTTCAGGTCATAAGGATATACGTCTATGCCGTCAGTGTTAGAGAGCGGAAGAGCCACAAAATCGGCTTGAGATCCCAACAGTGGGTGTTCATACCACCGAGGCAATTGATTTGAAAAGTATAGGGGCTCAATCTTCTCAATCCACGTACCGAGCATATTTTTGCAGTTATGTATTATCTGAATTTCGTTTGGGATTCCGCCTTTATCAGATAACGGTTCTCCAGTCTCTTGATTGCGGCCAGTTACATTATGACGATTTGTAACCAGTACCGGTCCCAAGCGAGATTCAACGATAAAGCCAGTCCCCGTTGCTAACAGTTGGCCGTTGAAACACATCTGAATAAGTAGTGACTGAATTGAAGGTCTGGCCACGGACATGATCTGGGCTCCTGAATTTTAACGGGTATTAGTTAGAAGGGTCTACGGCAATAACTTCAGTTTCCAGAATAACACCTTATGTGCATTTAACATTCTTTATACCATCCGGCCGCCAGCTTGGCGGAATGACATGGTTTCCTGCATTCTCTTTGCCCGGCAACAAACTCCCAAAAGTAACTACCATGTTGCCAAAGCGGGCATTAACAGCATCCATGGCCTTAGTTGCTTCCAACTTCTTCCGATCCTCGACAAATAGTGGCAATTGCTCATCCTGAGTTTTTAAATTGCTCAGACTGATCCCCAAAAGCCTCACAGACTGCTCCAACTCCACTTTACATAGTATCCCCAGGGCCGCCTTATAAATATTGTCACTCTGGTTGATATAGTTTTTCAAAGTGGCCTGCTTCCCCCAGGAACTGAAAAAATCTGCATACCGAACGTACAAGCTCACCGTTTTCCCGCTGACCCCATACTTTCTGGCTCGGCTACCAACCATTTCAGCCAACTGCAGCAGGAACCGATTAATCTCCACTGGATCAGAGATATCCTTATCTAGGGTGCGAGAATGACCGACCGACTTCACGCAGTCATCGTCCTCGTCAAATGCTACCACAGGACTATTATCAATTCCCTGGCCCATCAGTTTAAGTCGTGGGCCTATGATCCCAAACTTGCGCGTAAGACGCTCAACCTCGCACCGGCCAAGTTCGCCGCACGAATAGATCGACATCATATTCAGTGCCTTTGCCGTCTTTTTCCCGACGCCGCACAAATCCCCGACCGGCAGCCCCTCAAGGACCCGGCTCACATCTTCCGGGAGTATCCGGACAAGGCCGTCCGGTTTTTGCATGTCACTGGCCAGCTTCGCTAATAGCTTGTTTGGGGCTATGCCAATTGAGCACCGAAGGCCGAAGGAATGGAGGATACGCGCCTTAATGCGGTAGGCGATAGTCTCTGCAGATCCGAAAATAGAGAGGGAGTGAGTGACGTCGAGCCAACTCTCGTCAATGCTGAATGGCTCTACCTCAGGGGTATAATCTCTGAAAATTTCGTTGATCTTAGTGCAGGTCCACTGGTACTTCTTGTTGTCGCCAACCACTATAATAAGCTCCGGACAGACTCGCTTTGCCTCCCAAACTGCCATTCCGGTCTTTACACCCTTTGCCCGTGCTTCATACGAACTCGTAGTGATCACAGTTCGTCCATGGCCGCCAACAACAGCAATTGCTTTCCCCCGCAGTGATGGGTCCGCTTGTTGTTCAACGCTGGCAAAAAACGCGTTAAGATCGCAGTGGATCACGGTTCTGTGTTCGTTCATACTGTTTTTTCCGTTCCTCAATACGTTTCCCGCTGTAGGTACATGCTGATTATCTACTTGTGATCCGCGAGAGCCACTTCATTCTCGTATTTATAAAAGAAATGGTCTTTTGCATCGGCAATAATGAGTGTTTTAGCAAGTTTGGTGGAAACATAATGCCCAATCTTTTGTTCTTTCTGCTCACTTGTCGAATCACCATAATCGCCTGCCTTGTATCTGTCCTGCGAGTTCAGCACAAAATCAAGCACCTCATTACTTTCATTAAGTTCCATTTCCACAACTTTAGATGGTCGGAATACCTTGATTGAAGGATCACCGCTATTGCTGCTGGATCTACTATTTGCCAAACCTTCCGCAATGTCTTTACCAACGTAAGCCACATTATTAACGAGACAGGGACTATTAATGACGAATCCCCATGGAGTTAGGCACTGCGCAGCATTGCGTATAGTGCCTGAGCCTTTGAATTTTGTTTTTTTGAGTCCATCACCTGTCGCTTTTCCGCCGTTTTTCTTTCTACTATTTCCATATGCGACTCTCTTTTTTTCTGATTGTGGCCTTTATTATTGAGGGTGCAGGGGTGCTTCAACTCCTGCATTATATTTTCACTTCAACAGGGGCTCCGCCCCTGTACCCCGATTTAACTCATAGAGACCATCACAGTCGGATTGAATTAATTGCCCTGATTCTAGCAACGGCTGATATTCTTTTTTTGAAAATGGCCCTCCCGCTTCGCCAGGTAATCCGCTGTAACCATCTTCTGAATTCGCATCAGCTACAATTATGATTGCCGAACCCTTCCCCATCAGTGACAGATAGCTGCCTTGGATAGTACGAAGCGTGCTGATGATTATATCGCCTCCTGATCCGTCCATTCGTCCCCCTCCGGCCGCTCCGCAGGAACTGTGGGAACTTGCACACTCAGCCATGGTGGTAACGTCACTGGCAGCCCGGTTATGTTGGAGATTCGTTGAAAAAGTTCCTGCGGATCTGTCGGCCATTTATTTACAATTTCCGCCAGAATAAGCTTGCCGACTTCTTTAGTGGATTTTTCCTTTATTTCTGTTTCCTTTGCCCGCGCCAACTGCATCAGCTGCCGCCCACGCTCCATAATTTCAGCCGGCGACATTCCATCTAAGTTGATTGCTTTTGACTTCTTCATTTCTGACCTCCGTGGTTCTTCTTTAAGTTTTCCAGATGTGTCAACCAACTCTGCGTCATGATAGCTTGCGCACGCTTTGAATCGGCCTCACGTACCTCGGCCTCTTGCGCTGTCCAATATCCCAGCACCGCCCAGATTGCTACCAGCAGGGCTATAGTCATCACCGTCGCCCAAATTTTTTGGTTTTTGGTTTTTGGTCGTAACCACACCAACATTATTTCTTTTGTGGTTGGCCTGCTGCTTCGTGCTGTGTGATTCATAATTACCTCCGATAGATTTTGTCCTTATCCTCCTAATACGCGGAGGGGAGACAAACCTAGTTACTGGTTTCCCGTACCCCATTTATTGCGCTTATCTGTGCAGCGAAAGTTTGAAAGTTTTATACCCGCCTGTAGGGTTTGATATGCCGTTGGTTGTGATACCGTAAGTGTCGCTCAGGATGATATTCTGGAAAACTGGTGGTGTTGTGGTATTGGCAGAAAAATTCTGCTGCACAGATGCTACTGAACCAATTAAATTTTCTGTAAAAACAGATCCACTAGTCGGTGTTGGGATTCCAGATCCCCAAGAGATTGCATTGTCGACTGATGCGAGCCAATAGCCTGACATTGTCTGAAATGTGATCCGCGCAACTATTCCATTAGTTCCAACGATTGCGCCAACAAAAGAGCCGGAATTGTTGAACGCGAGTGCCACAGAAACATTTTGAGATGTGTTTGGAATTGTGATAGCTGAAGATGTGTCAATTTCATTAATGGTGTGCGGCATGCCGGCAACGATATCGGCCGCCTGGTCGAATTCTTCCGCCCCTTCTGCAACGGCCTGAACTTCAAGTACAGGAACATCTTTCAATCCGTCGATCTGCGCGACGTTAAAAACAGTGTAGTATTTCAGGAAGCCGGACTTTTTAACTTCGCCGGTCGCCGGGTCCTCTTTCTCTGTAGTTGACCAGAAAACTATCGGCAGGCCTTTTTCACCTTTGCGGACTGTGCCGCCTTTTTCAGTGGCCTGTTTAAAAGTGAGCCAATAGGGAGACTGAAAACGAGCTGAAAGCAGGATAAATACGTTGATTCCGCTGTACAGCTTCCCGCTGGTGAAATTGCGCGGGGCTTGGGTCTTGGCGTTCCAGGACTTTTTCCAGGGGATTGTTCCGGCTTCCAGCTGCTCAATGATGCGGTTTGTTATGATTTCGTAGACGTTCATAGTATTGATCTCCTTTTTGTTTAGTTGCATGCTTTCAGAATGTTAACGGCGTTGGCAATGCGGCTCATGGCGTGCTGCAAGTCGATGATGGCTACCAGTTCGTTGCGACCTTTGATTTTGATTGCTTTCATAGCGTCGACCAGGTCGTTGTGAATGTGTTTCAGATCTTCAAACCTATGGTCTCTAGATTCGACTCCCCCGAAAATCTGCTGTTGATCTGTTGTCTTGTGTGCGTGCATTTGGGCCACCTTTCCTATGTTCTCTGAGTTCTCGTCCCCGTCACTTAAACTGCGGGGCGAAACTCAGAGAACGGAAAGGTGGCTGGCACACGTGACAACTAAACTGATGTATTTAGGCGCAGCGTTGGAATTGCCCTGGAGCCGGCATGAACAAATACGAAAAGCGAAGCGGTAAATTTTGGAGGGACCCCGAAGGGGAGGTACCGGAATTTATGGAGTATTTGGGCGTGACGGCGTAGGGGTAATTCCTAAAGCAAGTTGCCTTGGAGGTTTCGGCATACGTGAACGGCTTAAAGGTGAGCGTTTGCCGGCTGTTGGCTGGAAGATTTACGGCGAGGTTTTTCCGGCGTTTATCTGTAAGCCGGTTTGCGTTAGGATTGAAGCCCGAAGGGTCAAGACAATGGCTTATATTGGCTTGATTCACGAAAGCCCGGCTCGTAGAGCCACGCCAAAGCTTAGTTTGAAGATTAATCTTGAAAAAGCGCTATAGCCTGAGAGACCAAACACCCACCGTAAAGCCTGGCGTTATTGGGCTTTACGGTGGGCGTTATGGTCCACATTACAGATAACTTAAATTACAAATTCGGCTTAATT
>CAIYDX010000317.1 GCA_903925005.1 uncultured Geobacteraceae bacterium | reverse complement strand
GGCGCTGGCGCTACCGACGGAAGAGTCGGTCCGGATCGCCCTGCGCACCCAGCAGGTCATCGCCTATGAATCGGGCGCGGCCGACAGCATCGATCCGCTGGCCGGTTCGTTCCTGGTGGAGTCACTGACCGATCAGATCGAAAAGGCGGCTCTTGAATACATCGACAAGATCGACAAGCTGGGAGGCGCGGTGGAAGCCATTTCGCGCGGTTTCCAGCAGAAGGAGATCCAAGATTCGGCCTACGCCTACCAGAAGTCGATCGAGAAGGACGAGCTGATCATCGTCGGCGTCAACAAGTTCACCGTCCAGGAGCCGCCCCCGACCGGCCTGCTGAAGGTCAAGGAAGCGGTCGAGATTTCCCAGAAGGAGTCTCTGGCCGCGATGAAAAATGGACGGGACAATGCTGCGGTAACAGCAGCACTGGCGCAGCTGACAACAGCCGCCAAAAGCACTGACAACCTGATGCCGCACATCCTGACTGCGGTCAAAACCTATGCCACGCTTGGCGAAATAGCCGATGTGTTCAGAGGTGTATTTGGAAAGCATACCGAGACGGTAGTGCTTTAGTAATAATCAGTGCTGTTTTAACGAGCGGTTCATTTCCGTCATCAGACTCATTAATTGCCCTCTTTCACCAAAACGTTCACAATGGGGGAAAGAGAAAGGTTTAAAATGTCATCCCCGTATACAGATGATCCGAGCGGCTACCACCCGCTCGGATCCCTGCTCGGCGAGCCACTGGAAGTGTCCCGCTTCCTGCCGCTGGCGATCGGTATTACTACCGCGGTGGCGGAACTACATGATCAGAACATAATCCATAAGAACATCACCCCTGAAAGCATCCTGATCAATCCGGAAAGCGGCGCTGTCGCCATAACCGGTTCCTCACTCTCTTCAAATCTGCCGTACGGACATTCTTTGGCGCATCGTGGCAACATGCTTGAAGAGATGTTTGCCTATATGTCTCCTGAACAGACCGGCCGGATGAATCGAATCGTCGACCATCGCAGTGACCTGTACTCTCTCGGCATTGTCCTGTACGAGATGATCACCGGCAAGGTTCCGTTCCAGGCACACGATGCACTTGAATGGGTGCATTGCCATATAGCCCGCCAGCCACTTCCGCCAAACGAGCTTATGCCGGCCATTCCGAAACCACTCTCGGACATCATCATGAAGCTCCTTGCCAAAACCGCCGAGGAGCGCTACCAGACGGCAAACGGCCTGAAATATGACCTGGAAATATGCCATGCCATCTGGAAGGCCAGCGGAGAAATAACAGTTTTTCAACTGGGAGCGGGGGATGTATCCGACCGGATGTTGATCCCACAGAAGTTGTATGGGCGGGGAGAGGACATCGCCACACTGCTCGGCGCTTTCGAACGGGTAATCGCCAAGGGTGCCCCTGAACTGATCATGATTTCCGGCTATTCCGGCGTCGGCAAGACCTCTTTGGTACGGGAACTATACAAGCCGATTGTTCGGGAAAACGGCCTGTTTATCTCCGGAAAGTTCGATCAGTACAAATCCAACATCCCGTATGCCACATTCGGCGACGCTTTTCGGGAGTTGATTCGGCAAATTTTGACCGAAAGCGAGGAGCGCATTGCGGCCTGGAGGATCAAACTCCAGAATGCCCTCGGGCTCAATGGGCAGTTGATCGTTGACATAATTCCCCAGCTCGAAGTCATCATCGGCAAACAGCCACCGGTCCCGGAACTGTCGCCGTCTGATGCCGCCAATCGTTTTACCGCGCTGTTCCGTCAGTTCATCGGAGTGTTTACCTCTCACGAGCACCCTCTGGTGCTCTTTCTCGACGACCTGCAATGGGCCGATGCGGCCAGCCTCAAGCTGCTTGAAAACATCATAACAGATGGCGAAATGAAATACCTGCTCTTGATCGGCGCCTTTCGGGACAATGAGGTTACCCCATCCCACCCGCTGATCCTGACGCTGGATTTCATCAACAGAAACCACGCTCCACTAAAGACAATCACCCTTCTGCCCCTGTCGTTCACCGATCTGGGGCACCTGATGGCCGATACCTTCCGCCCCCATGAAAACGGTTTTGAATCACTCAGCAGCCTGATCTATGAAAAGACGGCCGGCAACCCCTTCTTTGCCACCCAGTTTTTGATCACACTGCATGAAGAAAGTCTGGTCGAGTTTGATCGGATGAAATCCGTCTGGAAATGGGATGCCGGACGCATTCATGCGAAAGGGTACACCGACAATGTGGTTGATCTGATGCTGGGAAAGTTGAGGAAGCTGGCCCCTGAGACCGGCCAGACGCTTCAGCTGGCTGCCTGTATCGGCAACAGCTTCGATCGTGAAACCCTGCTGTCGATCAGCAGCATATCGGACACAGCCGTGGAGGCGGCTCTGGCGGAAGCATTGCAGGAGCGGCTGTTGCTGCAGCTGTCTGACAACAGTTACAGCTTTCTGCACGACCGAGTGCAGCAAGCGGCCTACTCGCTAATTCCGGATGGGGAACAGGCAGCGCTGCATCTCAGTATCGGCAGGCTGATGCTGTCAGCCGCCCCTGCCGAGGCGCTTGACGAAAAGGTCTTCGACATTGTCAACCAGTTCAATCGAGGTATCGATCTGATCACGGATCGGGATGAACGCTGCCGGATTGCCAGGCTCAACCTCATAGCCGGTAAAAAGGCCAAGGCATCCACCGCCTACGCATCCGCGCTGAACTATATTTCCCTGGGGGCGCAACTTCTGGACGAAGATGCCTGGGAAACCGAGTACCGACTCTGCTTCGAAATCCATCAGGAGCTGGCTGAAGCGGAATACCTGAACAGCAGATACGATCTTTCCAAGGAGCTGATCGAGCGGCTTGTCATTCGCGCGGCATCGGATCTGGAACGGGCAAGGCTGTATAACATCCTGATTGTGCAATATACGTTGCTGGCCAATTATCCAGGCGCCATAACAACCGGACGGGAGGCGTTGCGGTTGCTGCATGTCATCGTGCCGGAAACCGATTTTCAGGAAGCACTCACCGCTGAATTACGCCGATATGCCGAAATCCTCGGAACTCGCGCCATCCCCTCCCTGGCGGATGAACAGGAATGTTCCGATCCGGAAAAACGGGTCTGCCTGGAGCTGCTCTCCAACATGGTGGTGCCGGCACGATACACCGAAAGTACCCTGTTTGCCCTGATCAGTGTCCTTAATGTGAATGCCTCGCTGCAATACGGCCCGACCCCCAAATCCACGGTCGGCTATTCGGCCTTCGGCATGGTACTTAACTCGGCCCTGGGCAATTACAAGGATGCCTATGCCTTCGGGCTGGTGGCCCTCCAGCTCAGTGAACGCTTTAATGTGCCGGCCCAGAAATGCCAGTCCAGCTTCATGCTCGGTCATTATCTGAACCAGTGGGTCAGGCATTTGAAGTGGGCCGATGCGACGCTCAATGACGGAATCCAGGCCGGGCTCGCTTCGGGAGAGATGCAGTGGACCGGATACAGCATGGCGTACAAGCTGTTTCAGCCCTTCTATCGCGGAGAAAAGCTGGAGTTGGTCAGAAGCGAAATTCCGGCGCTGCTGTTCTTCACCCGCAAGACGGTCAATCGCTGGGCCACCGATACCCTTGTGGGACTCGAACTGGTGCTTTCGGAGCTGGCAGAAACTGACATCCAGTCAAATGCCGACACCGAGGCGGCTTTTCTTGCGGAGTGTCGGGAGAGGCGCAGTTTCGGCGCTATCGGCAGGTATGCCGTTCTGAAGGCGCAGATTCATTATCTGTTCGGCAGATATGAACAGGCACGTGAGGCCGTGGCAATGGCCAGAGAGCTCGGCGGTTTCTTTTCGAGTTCGATCTCCGTTGCCGAGCTTAACTTCTTCGATTCGCTGATCCTGGCCGCGTTAGATGATGACGCTCCCATGGAAGATAAGGCGGCCAATATCGGTAAAATTAGAGAGAATCAGTGGCAGATGCGGATATGGGCCGACAATTGCCCGGAGAACTTCACTCACCAATATCTGCTGGTAGAGGCCGAACTGGCGCGTCTGGAGGGTCGGGGCCAGGAAGCGATGAGCCTCTATGAACAGAGCATCGCATCGGCGCGTGAACAGGGTTTTATCCAGAACAAAGGGATTGCCAATGAACTGGCAAGCCGCTATTACCGGCAACGGGGCTTCGCTACGAGCGCCGACGCCTACCTGCGTCAGGCCCGCAGCTGCTATTTCCGCTGGGGAGCGGGTAGAAAGGTCAAGGAGCTTGACCGGGAGAATCGTCTGCTTCAGCATGAAGATCGGGGCGGCGCCAAAGATTTAGGCGCCCGGATTGCCGGTCTCGACGCAATCACTATTGTCAAAGCCTCGCAGGCCATCTCCGGAAAAATCATCCTGTCCGATCTCTTGAAGACGCTGATGACCGTGGTTCTGGAAAATGCCGGGGCGCAGAAGGGGAGCCTGCTGCTGGTGCAAGGTGAGCAGCTGTCGCTGGCAGCCGAAGCCTGGGTCGAAAGCGGAGAAATCAGTGTAGAGCTGGATAATAAAAATGCATTTGCCGACGTGCTCCCGCTCTCCATGGTCAATTATGTCAGACGCACCAAGGAATGCCTAATTATAGAAGATGTAACTACCACCGAGCTGTTTTCAGCCGATCCGTACATCGCACAGCAGCAACCGCTCTCGATACTCTGCTTTCCACTTGTGAGGCAGGGGAACCTGATCGGCTTGCTCTACCTGGAAAACAGCCTCGTGCGTGGAGCTTTCACCGCCGACATGGTTGCGGTACTGGAGCTGTTGGGCGCCCAAGCCACGATCTCGCTGGAAAATGCCGTATTATTCCAGGATCGAAGTCGGACAGAGAAGGCCTTGCGGCAATCCGAAGAAAAGTACCGGGCGATCTTCGAGCACTGCGGAACGGCGCTGATATTTATCGAGGAAGATACTACTATCTCGATGTGCAACATGGAATTTGAGCTATTGAGCGGATTGAACAGGTCAGAGCTGGAAGGACTGAAAAAATGGACCGATTTTGTCGCAGATCAGAATGACCTGATGCGCATGAAGGAGTATCATTGTCTTCGGAGGATTGATTCACGGTTGGCTCCGCAACGCTACGAGTTCAAGTTTCTGTGTAACCAGGGAGTTTTGAAAGATGTTGCCGTAACGGTTACTACGATTCCCGAAACACGGCAAAGTCTGGCTTTAATGGTTGATATTACAGAGCGGAAGCGGGCCGAAGATGAGCGTATTCGCCTGGCAACAGCCATTGAACAGGCAGCCGAGGGAATATTCATAACCGATACCGATTTTCAAATCCAGTACGCCAATCCTGCCTGCCTCCGCATAACCGGTTATTCAAAAGAGGAGTTTATAGGCCAGCATACACGTATCTTAAAAAGTGGGAAGCATGACAAAGCCTTTTTTCGAGGAATTATGGAGGCGCTCAACCAGAGAGATGTCTGGTCGGGCCATATGACGCTTAAAAGAAAAGACGGCACTATCTATGAGTCGGAAGCATCCAATACCGCTGTCCGTGACTTTGCCGGGACTACAATCAATTACGTTTGCATCCACCGCGACATTACCAATGAGGTGCGGCTGGAAAGGGAGTTGCGTCAGTCGCAGAAGATGGAGGCCATCGGCACCCTCGCCGGCGGTATAGCCCATGATTTCAATAACATCCTGACGGCAATTATCGGCTATACCGAAATGGCAATCAGGAAGCTGAGTGACGGGGCAGCGGCAGACCGCGACCTGACGCGGGTGTTGGAAGCCAGTTCTAGAGCAAAGGACCTGGCATCGCAGATTCTGACCTATAGTCACCAGAGCGAATTGAAACGGAAAACGGTGCATGTTTCCCTTATAATCGATGAAGTTCTCAAGCTGCTCCGTTCTTCAATCCCCTCTACAATCGAAATCCGGCAGCGGGTCGCAATCTCGCCGAAAGGAGACCAGGTTCTGGCCGATCCTACCCAGATCCATCAAGTGTTGATGAACCTCGGCACCAATGCCGCTCATGCAATGCGAGAGCATGGTGGGGTATTAAGTACCGGGCTTTCAAATATCGATGCCGACGCTTCACTGATCTCTCTCTATCCGGACCTTGCGGCTGGTCCGTGCGTCAGGGTGACGGTAAGCGACACCGGTCATGGCATGGATGCGGCGGTCAGGGAACGGATCTTCGACCCCTACTTCACTACCAAGAAAGTCGGTGAAGGGACCGGAATGGGGATGGCGGTAGTCCTGGGAATCATCAAGAGTCACGGCGGAGCGATCAGCGTTTATAGCGAACCGGGTGAGGGAACGACCTTTCACATATTCCTGCCCAGGATCGATAGCGATTCCACGGCTGAAATTGCTGAAGACGAATCATACCAGGGCGGAGCGGAGCGGATACTGTTTGTCGACGATGAAGAGATACTTACGGAAATGGGTCAGGAACTGCTTGAATCATTTGGTTATCATGTACTGTCTACAACCAGCAGTGTTGAAGCGCTTAACATTTTCAAAGCAGACCCGTCCGCAATCGACCTGGTTATTACCGACATGACCATGCCGGGACTAACCGGCAAAGAGCTGGCCAAAGAACTCATGGCGATCAGGCCGGAGATTCCGGTCATCCTCTGCACCGGATTCTGCGAAACATTCAATGAAAAACAGGCCAAAGATGCAGGAATCAGGGAGTTGGTAATGAAGCCGTACTCGGCACACAATCTGGACAAGGTTATTCGCAAGGTACTGGCGGAGGATAGCGCAATGCTGGACGCAAAGTGACGAAAAGGGGACACCGCAAGGCATCCCCTTTTTAGTTATACCTCCATCTGTCATACTGCTGGGAGTTACGACTTCGGAGTATCCATCTTCTCAACCGGCACAGATGGGGAAGCGTGAACAGGCGTCTCTACATGAGGCGTCACTGCAGCTGCCACCTGAGGCGGCGGTGTTGCTTCCTTCTCTTCGCTCTTACGGGACTCTTCCTGAACATTTTTTTGGAAATCCTCAGTGGCTTTCTTGAATTCGGCCAGCCCCTTGCCGAGCGATTTCGCCAGTTCCGGCAGTTTATGCGGCCCGATAACGATCAAGGCGATCACGAGGATAATAATCATTTCCGGCATACCGATTCCAAACATCACAGTTCTCCTTATACAAACAACACGAGTTACCCGTATTAAAAACGTAAATCCGGCTGTTGGCAATAAAAATCTTCTTTTTACCCTTGCCATTTATCCCGACTGTGCTACTATGCCCAAAATTTAGGCAAATTATAACCGTTTTCCTCCCTCCCGGTTCGCATCGTAAGTGTGTATCATGCTAAAACCATTAACAATTGGCTCTCTCGCCCTTGCGCACAACGTCGTGCTTGCACCCCTGGCGGGAATTACAAATTTACCATTCCGGCTGATCTGTCGAAAAGCCGGAGCTTCGTTTGCCTATACCGAGATGGTCAGCGTCAACGGCTTGGTGCGCGAGGGAGTAAAGACGCTGGCTCTCCTGAAGAGTTCGCCGGAAGACCGTCCACTGGGCATTCAGCTGTTCGGCGACAAGCCTTACGATCTGGCCGAAGCGGCCCGCATGGTGGAAGGGTACGGCGACCTGCTAGATATCAACATGGGGTGCCCGGTACGCAAGGTGGTCGGCACCGGCGCCGGCAGCGCCCTGTTGCAGGATCCGCTAAAAATAGCCGCCATACTGCGCGCGGTACGCGCGGCAACCACGCTGCCGTTGACGATAAAAATCCGTTCCGGCTGGCACTGCGGCGATAATGTCTATAAGGAAGTTGGCCGGATTGCGGAAGCCGAAGGGTGCGATGCCGTCACCCTTCACCCTCGTAGCCGGAGCCTGATGTTTTCCGGGCAGGCCGACTGGGACCAGCTTGCGGAGATGAAGGGGGCGCTTTCTATTCCCGTATTGGGAAGCGGCGATCTGTTTACACCCGACGATTGCCTCCGAATGTTGAAAGAAACCGGCTGTGACGGCATCATGATTGCTCGCGGAGCGCTCGGCAATCCCTGGATTTTCAGACAGGTCCGGGAATTAGAACAGTCCGGTTGCTACGCTCCGGTCGGCACCGTAGAGCGGGCCGATACCATTTCAGAACATCTGAAGCTGTTTATTGAGGAGTTGGGCGAAGCGGTTGCGGTCCGGGAGATCAAGAAACATATCGGCTGGTACGCCAAAGGCTTTGCCGGCGCTTCCGAGATTCGCCGGACGGCCAATTCTGCCCACTCGATTCAGGACATACTGACGCTGACGGAAAGGATGCGGAGCATACCCGATACTCTGGGCCATACTCCAGACTAGAGATGCAGAGTGAACAGCAGCAGAAAAAACGTGATGACTACTACGCTACCGTAATCGACAGCGTTGGCGATGGTGTTATCGTTGTCGGAAGCAACGGCCGGATTACTCTGTGCAACCCCGCGGCCGAGCAGATCACCGGATTCTCGCAGAGGCAGGCTTTGGGAACGGAGTTCGAGAAACTCTTCACGCTTGAGACAACCCTGATTGAGATGCTTACCAAAACCATGCGGACCGGCATCACCATTTCTGACCATGAAAATGTCGTGGTCCGTTCAACAGGAAAGGTCACGCCGGTCGCGGTTACCTGTTACCCGCTGGTCGAAGGAAGCGGAGAAAATATCGGGGCGATACTTACCCTTAAAGATATCACGTATATTCGAGAGCTTGAGGCGGCGGTTCGGCAGGCAGACCGTCTTTCGACTCTGGGGACTCTGGCGGCCGGGCTGGCCCACGAGGTTAAAAACCCACTGGGGGGAATAAAAGGTGCCGCCCAGCTTATGGAACGTGAATTTGAGCATGGCAGCGGCATGCTCGAATACACTCGCGTCGTAATACGGGAAACCGAGCGGATTGATCATATTATCCGGGAGTTGCTGGAGCTGGCCTCCCCGCGATCGTTCAAGTTCGCTCCGGTGAACCTGCACAAAGTCCTGGGTGACATACTGCTGCTCCAGAAACAGGCTGTGGCCGACCGGGAGATAGCTTTCATTCAGCATTTTGACCCCAGCATCCCGGACATTATGGCCGATGAGGAGATGCTGACCCGGCTGTTTCTGAACCTGATCCGCAATGCAATAGACGCGATGGGCATCGACGGTCGTCTGACAGTATCCAGCAGGGTGCTTTCGGATTATCGCATGACTCAAAACGAGCGACATTCACGAATGGTTGCCATCGAGGTTGGCGATGACGGCCCCGGCATACCACAGGCTGATCTGGAAAATATCTGGACACCGTTCTTCAGCACCAAATCCGGCGGCACCGGCCTGGGACTGACGATCTGCCACAAAATTGTCTCGGAACATCGCGGCATGATCAAGGCCGAATCCGATCCGGGACACGGAACAAAATTCACGGTACTGCTGCCGCTGGTGCGATAAAAGCAGGGTCAAGGGGCAAGGGGCCGGGGGGAAGTAGAAGCAAAATCCGCACCCTTGACCCTTGACCCTTGACCCTTGACCCTTGACCCTTGACCCTTGACCCTTGACCCTTGACCCTTGACCCTTGACCCTTGACCCTAAAAAAAGAGGTTCCCTATGCCGCTTAACAGAATACTGGTAGCCGATGATGAGGAGAGTATCCGCTGGGTGCTTTCAAAGGCGCTCAAGCAGAAAGGTTTCAGTGTTGACCTGGCCCATGACGGTCGTCAGGCGCTGGAGCTGATAAAGGACAACTGTTATGACCTGGCTATCCTCGACATCAAAATGCCCGGCATTACCGGGCTAGATCTTCTGGATAAAGTTCGCGAGATGAACAACGACCTGCTGGTGGTCATCATGACCGCCGAAGCCAGCATGAAAAATGCGGTCGAAGCGATGAAGCGGGGCGCATACGATTATATCACCAAGCCGTTCGATCTGGACGTGATAGATGCCATCATAGAGAAGGTCGCCAAGGCGCGCGATATCGCGGGACAAGTACACACGCTCAAACAGGAACTGAAAGATCGCTATCAGGTCGAGAAAAATATCGTCGGCAATTCGGCGGCCATGCAAGATGTCTATAAGACGATCGGCAAGGTAGCCGTAAGCGATGTCACTATCTTAATCCAGGGTGAGTCCGGAACCGGCAAGGAGCTGGTGGCCAGGGCCGTTCATTTCAATTCCGAGCGGCTTGGAAAGCCGTTTGTTGCGATCAACTGCGCCGCAATCCCCCGTGACCTGCTGGAGAGCGAACTGTTCGGCTCCGAAAAAGGGGCTTTCACCGGCGCCGGAGAGCGGAAGCAGGGGAAGTTCGAGCAGGCCAATCACGGCACCCTCTTTCTGGATGAAATAGGCGACATGCCGCTGGATCTGCAGGCCAAGATTCTGCGGGTTCTTCAGGAGCAGGAGGTCACCCGCATCGGTGGGAACCAGAATATATCCGTGGACGTCAGAATTGTCGCCGCGACAAACCAGTCGCTGGTCGAGAAAGTCCGGCAGAAAGAGTTCCGCGAAGACCTCTACTATCGCCTGAATGTCGTGCCGATCACACTCACTCCGCTGCGTGAACGCCGGGACGACATTCCTGATCTGGCTATCTACTTTCTGTCCCGTTCCTGCGCGGAGATGTCTGTCTCCCCGAAACGGCTGACCGAGGACGCACTGGCACTCCTGAGAGCATATCCCTGGCCCGGCAACGTGCGTGAGCTCGAAAACGCCATCAAGCGGGCCGTGATACTGTCAAACGATCCGCTGCTGACAGCGCATGATTTTGGGGGATTACTGCCGACAAAAGAACTTACGCAGACCGGAACAGCTGAAACCTCTCTGGAAGAGTTGGTCGACCTGAAACTCCGCTCCTGCATGAACGGTATCGAGGGGCTTGATAAGGGGGACATTTATGCCATGGTGCTGGAGCAGGTCGAGCGCCCCCTGATTCGCCTTGTTCTGGAGAAATGCCGCTGGAATCAGGTTAAGGCGGCCGATGTGCTCGGAATAAACCGGAATACGTTACGGAAAAAAATTTCGGACTTGAATATCGAAATAAAAAGGGGCTGAAAAGTCAGCCCCTTATTTATCAAAACAGCCTCATATTTTCCAGCGCCTTGAGCGGCTGATTGTTAAACGACGGCCGTTCTTTGTGGACAGCCGCCTCCGCGACTGGCTCAGGAGGCGCCATGTAACAGGTTTCATCCCTCACACACTCAACCTCCTGTTCTCCAACCTGTTCCTGATCCATCCCGTTGTTCTTGAAAAAATAACGGTCATATAGTCGATGATGCGCGGTCCAACGTGACGTCGAGGCTGTCTCTTTGGCGATATGTGATCTAATGCCGTTGATCTTCGAATCCAGATCGTCAAGATAGTTAAGGATTGTCGCCTCAACTGTTTTGGGTCGCTTGGGCGAACCGTATTCATATTGGCCATGATGGGATAGCAGCATATGCTTGAGCAGCAGGGTCAATTCACGCGGAAAACCTTCTACAGTGCGAATTTTTTCATCGACCAGCTCAACACCGATCGTGATATGCCCCAGCAGCTTGCCTGCGTCGGTATAATCAAAAGCTCTCTCAAAACTCATTTCGTGGATTTTCCCGACATCGTGTAGCAGCGCACCTGCCACAAGCAGATCTTCATTGATTCCCCCATACAGCGGCACTATGGTTTTAGCCAGTTTGACCAGGGCAAGTGAATGCTCCAGCAACCCCCCCAGATAGACGTGATGCATCCCCTTGGCAGCCGGCGCCTGACAGTACAACCCCATGAACGGTTTATCCGCAAGAAAAGCTTCCATCAGCGCTTTAAGATGGGGGTTACCGAGCGCAGCGACCGTGTCGGACAACTCCTGCCGCATCTCGGAGCCGTCACGCGGCGACTCGGGGAGAAAATCGGCAAGCACAACCTGTTCTTCCGGCACCTTGGCAATCTCGGCGATAACAACCTGCATTTTGTTCATGTAGACCGAGGCCTTGCCGCGCACTTTTACGAAATCATCCTTGTCGAACTGCTTGTCGAGCAGCTCCGTATTGTCCCACACCTTGGCTTCAATATCGCCACTCTTATCCATCAGGCGCAGGTTCATATACGGCTTGCCGTTTTTGGCCATGGCCAGAATCTTATCCTTGACCAGAAATACGGCGTTGACCGGATCACGATCTTTAATTTCACTGACGAACTGTTTCGACACGCGGTACTCCTCTTGTTTCAGCTTGATAACAAACTGGGGAGACGTTAGCACGATGAAGTATCAATAGACAAGAGCAGAATCAAGCGTATACACAATTCAGCATACCGGCTATTATTTTTTACTTGCTTACAAAAATAATAAAAGCTATATTACTGAATTGTTGTGCCACATGAACCAGCGGTATGGTGTCCGCTGATTCTCTTTTGATCATCGCATTCTGCCCCTCCTGCACCTTCAATCCCGATTGAAACCAGCAGACCGTACGGCAGGCGAAGATTTATTGTCTGCCCGCACGTTACTGCATCTACCTTTCCTGGAATCATCAGTTTGATTCCCCGGTTCGTGTGCGCTTTTATCTCTACACCGCTCCCAGAAAAAGGAAACAAAAATGACGTTTGAAGAACTCGGCCTTAACCCGGCTATCCTCTCGGCTATTACCGCTTGCGGCTACACAAACCCTACACCCATCCAGGAGCAATCAATTCCTCTGGTATTGGCAGGTCACGACCTGATCGCCACCGCCCAGACCGGCACCGGCAAAACCGCAGCCTTCGTGCTCCCGGCTTTGGAACTTCTGACAAAAAAATCGGCACTGCCCGGCAAAGGACCGCGCATTCTGGTTCTGGCGCCCACCCGCGAACTGGCCGGCCAGGTCATGGAATCCGCCCGCAACTACGGTCGCGGTATTCGCCCACGCTGCGGCACACTGCTGGGGGGCATGCCCTATCGCGAGCAGCTGCGCCTGCTTTCCGCACCTGTTGACATCATCGTCGCTACCCCCGGACGCCTGGTAGACCACATCGAACGTGGCAGCATCCGCCTCGACCGTCTGGAACTACTGGTTCTCGACGAAGCCGACCGTATGCTGGATATGGGTTTCAGCGAAGACATCAACAAGATCGTTGAGCGCACCCCTTCCAATCGCCAGACCCTGATGTTCACCGCCACCATGGAAGGTGACATCGCACGACTTGCCGAAAAAATGATGCGTGAGCCGAAGCGGATTCAGCTGGCTGTCAGCACCTCGTCACACGCTCTGATCGAGCAACGTCTGCATGTTACCGACAACCTGAACCATAAGAAAGAGCTCCTCAACCACCTGGTAAGCGACTCCGAACTGACCCGTGCCATTATCTTCTCCGCCACCAAACGCGATGCCGATGAACTATCCCGCGAACTGTCCCGCAACGGCTACCCTGCAGCGGCCCTGCATGGCGACATGACCCAGATGGCCCGGAACAAGACCATCGATCGGATGCGCCGCGGCGGCATCCGCCTGCTGGTGGCCACCGACGTTGCCGCCAGAGGTCTTGATGTAAACGGCATCAGCCATGTCATCAACTTCGACCTGCCGCGCTTTGCCGAGGACTACGTCCACCGTATCGGCCGCACAGGCCGTGCCGGAGCAACCGGAATCGCCATCTCTTTCGCATCCGCCGGAGAGCGTAATTATCTGGAACGCATCGAGCGCTTCATCGGGAAAAAACTTCCCGAGCTGCAGATTGCCGGGCATGAGCCGTCAACTTCAATCAGAAAACCTGCCGGTCGCAGCGGCGGTCCCCGCAAAAGCGGCCCCGGCGGGCCTGCCGGTCGTTTCGGCAAACCTGCAGGCGGACGCGACGGCCAGGCTAAATCGTGGTCAAAATCAGCCAAACCGGCTGGAAGCGCCCCACGCAGTGCCCCTGCAACACGCCACGAACCGGTGATCGAGTACCGTTCAAGGCGCCCACAGGCGTAAAGCTGGCTGGAAACACAGAGCAACTGAGCAACTAAGAAATTCAAGTTCAAAATATTATGTTTAAAGCAAAGACCTCTCGGGCATTAAGCCTCTGAGGTCTTTTGTTATGAATGTTTTTTTGTTTTTCCAATATTTCTGGTTTTCTCAGTTGCTCAGTTGCTCTGTGTTTCAACTATTTCTTTATTTTCCAGCTTCCCCTTCAACTGCCCACAAGCCGCCGAAATATCCCCCCCCCGGCTGTCACGGGTGATAACAGTCACATGCCGATCGATCAGATACTTGTGAAAGGCATCGATAGCCGCACGGGTAGGCGCCTTGAACTCGCACCCTTCATGCTCGTTGAACGGGATCAGGTTTACCTTGTTGGGTATATCGCTGATCAGCTTCAGCAGCCGCTTGGCGTCTTCCAGCGTATCATTTATCCCCCCCAGCATGACGTATTCGAAGGTGACCTTGCGACGTCCGGGAAGCGGGAACTCTTTGCAGGCTTTCAGAAGCTCCTTGAGCGGATAGCTCCGGTTGACCGGCATGATCCGGTTACGCAGTTCGTCGGTTGTGGCATTCAATGAAACAGCCAGATTAACGTTCGGAATCTCCCGCCCAAGGCGGGACATCTCCGGCACCAGACCGCAGGTAGAAACGGTCACCCGACGGTTGGAGAGCTGCAGGCCATTGCCGTCAATCATGATCTGGATCGCCGGGATGACGTTGTCCAGGTTGTGCAAGGGTTCACCCATCCCCATCAGGACTATGTTGCGGATAGCTGCCGGCGACTCCGGACCCTCGTCGTCGCTATCTTCGCCGTCGTCACCCCCATCTGCCACATCAGCTAAAAGAGCCGGAGGATTCCGTACCAGATCGCGCTTGACCGCCATAATCTGATTGACAATTTCGGCCGTGGTAAGGTTACGCGTCAGCTTGAAGGTCCCGGTCAGACAGAACTCACACGCCATCGCGCAACCGACCTGCGATGAGATGCAGAGTGTATTGCGCCCCTCAATCGGGATCAATACCGATTCGACCGCATGGCCGTCCCCAAGATTAAAGAGATATTTGCGCGTCCCGTCGCTCCCCTCCTCTATCGCTTCGGACTCAAGGTTGCTGATGATGGCCGTTTCGGCCAGCTCGGCCCGGAGCGCCTTGGAAATATTGGTCATCTCGTCAAAACCGTGGGCATCTTGCTGGTAGATCCATTTAAAGACCTGGAGGGCGCGGAAACGTTCCTTCCCATGGCCTTTCAGAAACTGCTCCAGCGCAGGGAGGGTGAAGTTTTTAAGATCGGTTTTGGGTGTCATTTACTGCCTGCTCCTTGATGTTGTCCTGTTGGAGGTTATGCGCTATTTTTATGCTGACTTTCAGGAAATAATGGTCAGCGATACACCTTGATAATCATATTACTTGCCAAGTGCCCTAACACCCTTCGCCAAAGTTTTCTTCGGACCGGAAATATCGACTATCCCGCCATCTTGCCAGACATAACAGGGGGTTTTGGTCTTGCGGGCCAAGAGATGCGCCGTCTTGGCAGCTCTTTTCAATGCGGCGTCAACATCTGCGAATTCAGGATTCTCAAGCAACTTTTCTTTTCTATTCATTGTTTTCACCTCGCTCGATAACTTTAGGTACATTACCGGAGTTGTCATACAAAATCCACGCATCAACAGCGTTTTTATAGATATCGTGAAAATTATTCCGACCGGCAACAAACCGCCTGCGTATATCATTTTCAGGTACGTTATGCCCACCTTGCGTCACACGGGCCGCCACTCGTGCAACCGCCATATCAACAGCCGGAAGACTCAAAAAGATCAGCAAAATGTGGTATCCATTATTACGACAATCCCGCAACAGCTTTACATACGTTCGACCGCCCAGAGTAGTCTCAAAGGCAAAACTTTTGCTGTTGCGAACCTTTTCGTGGATCTCTTCCAGCATCAGGCGACCCGCTCGCAGAGTAACTAACTCTGGCCTGAATGGAGAAAGCCCCGCTGCAATCAGATCCGCATTGATGAAATCCGGACAGTTCGCTTCATGTGGAAGGAATTCACGGGCAAAGGTGGTTTTGCCTGCGCCGTTCGGTCCGGCGATGATGATTATTTTTGGATTGTTTGAAATGATTCTACCTCACTCTGCTAAGGCAATTTCCGGTACGCCTGTTCAATTACGTTCATAAAGCACCTTTCCATCCTTGAGCGCATGGGCAATCACATGGCTCCGCACATCTTTCCATTGAGCGATCTCTTCCGGTGAGTAAACTAACCTGCCTGAGACAGTCTGCCCCTCGCCCCTTGTTTAACCCGATTTACAGCTATTTATCCTAAAAACGGCTGTTGACCTCGTATAAATGGTGTAACATACTGACATAGTACGTATTATATTGTCAGGAGGGCTCACCAAATGGGTGAACAGGATATTCAGGCTTTTGATAGTAGTTCTCGTGTTGCCGTTGATACTTTT
>CAIYDX010000316.1 GCA_903925005.1 uncultured Geobacteraceae bacterium | reverse complement strand
ACCAGACTGGTCTACGCTGCTACGCATACCGGATGCCGTCCGGAATGGTTTTTACGACTAGCGCTCTTTTAGAACGATTCAGGTCTTCTGATGATTATAGAACATTCAATATTACATTAATTCCAGTCGCTAAAGAGAATTAAATTAAGGTCAGTTCAGTTAGTTCTGTCTTGGAACTAACTGCTGGGGGCAGGGCCAGCCCTCCAATGGAGGGCGAATTTAAAAGCCGCGCCCTATTGTGGTGCGGATTCTTTACTAGTTCTACCGCCCAATGCACTTGCTCTTCAGTAATGTCAGTCAACTCTATGCTCTTGGGGAGGCCGGAGATAAAGTCAAGGATTCGGTAAAATGATAGTCCGAGGCCATAAATGTTTGTAAAAGATCACTACTACGGTGTAATCCGCCATATTTGACAGATATGTTACACATGACGGATTACGCTGACATCTCTCCGGTTCCACATAACCGTTCCTTTAATATTATCCTTTACAATCAAACTGTTGCCCTCTCGGTCTACTCAAAACTCCTCTGGCGCGCTAGTTGCTTCATGTCTTCTTGACAGAACTAGAGAACCATAAAATTTACAAAAGGAGAATCCCATGAAAACCAGTACAAAAGACCAGGTGGAAGGTACGTATCACGCAATCAAGGGCAAGGTAAAGGAGGCCGCTGGAAAACTAAGCGATAATCCAAAGTTGGAAGGTGAAGGTCTTGGCGAAAAGATAGCAGGTAAAATTCAGAAAAAGGTTGGACAGGTCGAGAAGGTCTTGGAGAAGTAGCGTAAAGTGACCATGTACTGTACCTGTTTCAAATCAAAGATGCAAAAGGGGGATCTTATGTTGTGGACAATTTGCGTAATCCTGATAGTGCTTTGGCTGCTAGGAATGGTTTCTTCATATACCATGGGTGGTCTGATCCATATTCTGCTCGTGATTGCTATCATAATGGTGTTGGTAAACGTTATTCAAGGGCGGAGAGCCGTTTAGAATCGCCATGGATACGGATGGATGGGCGGTGGAACGTGTATGTAGGCAGCGCTCGCCGTACTGGTGGTGGTCGTTGTCGTGGTCAAGGGTTTGTCCAGGAAAGGATCATCATATAAAAATATCTATGAAAAAAACTTTTCACACAGACCGGCAAAACGTGTTTCAACATGGACGGATGATTCAGAAACAGTTATCTCCCGATTTTTTGGATCCGGCGCACGAATGGCGCCGCATTTTCGCTGAGACATGGGGCACGTTTCTTTTGGTTCTTGTCGGTGCAGGTAGCGGAGTTGTGGCTGCCAAGAGTGCCGGAGCAGTCACATTGGGCATGCAGGTGGTAGCACCAGGACTCATGGTGATGGTGATCATCTACTTTATGGGCACGGTGAGCGGTGCGCATCTGAACCCGGCAGTTACTTTGGCATTTGCGGTACGTCGTAATTTTCCTTGGCGCCGCGTACCGGGCTATGTAGTAGCACAGATAAGTGGCGGCGTTGCTGCGGTTATATTCCTGTGCACCCTGTTTGGCAAGGTCGGCGCACTTGGCGCGACCAGACCGGGTTGCAATGTAGATAACGGGACAGCACTGGCTATTGAAGTGGTGCTAACTGCCGGGTTGGTAAACACAATTCTCGGTACGGCATCGGGGGCGCGCAACATTGGCACTAATGGCGCCATTGCGGTGGGCGGGTACATTGTTTTGGCTGGTCTTTGGGCGGCGCCGATCAGCGGAGCTTCAATGAATCCGGTCCGATCATTAGCCCCGGATCTGGTGCGCGGTGACCTGAGCACGACGTGGATCTACATAGTCGGACCAGTGATTGGTGCTCTAATTGGTGTTGCCTTCGAGTGGATACTCAAAGGCAAACCTACGTGTGCCGGATCAATTGCGGCGCAAGGCTCACTCGATATCAAAAATTCTGCGAAGCCGGACTGATACGTGAGAATGGGGTGAACAACATGAAAAAGATGATTCTGGCAGGCGTAATATTTCTATCCAGCTTATCAGTTGCATATGCAGAAGAGTTTAACCTGGTCTGTACTGCCGCATATTTGGACACACTTACATTTGAAATTAATACTTCCAATGAAACCGTATTGGTGCAAGGCACAGTACCAGCGAGGAATGTTTCTATTAACGAGTCACGAATTCAGTTTGATCTACCTATCCATAAAACCGCAGCTACAGGGAATTACACAATCAACAGAATAACTGGCACTCTTATTATAATAGGGTCAAAAGGGAATAGTCCTATCAACTATACATGCGGAAAAGCGGAAGAAAAATTCTAACCCTAAAGTCTCTGATCCTGGAATATTTTGGAAGGGATTATTTAAACAGCAGAAACGACATGACCCCTGACTCACTGACTTTTGGTGAAAGTTTTAGTGATAGTCAAGGGTCATATCATGCTAACCACCTGTTTTAGCGGCGGTGGGAGTCGAGGGATCGAAGACTAATCCTCGCAACTATCCAATATTAAAGTTTAATATATATCCGGTTGCTGCCGAAATTTTAGTGATGGTAGCAGAAATGGTAGCAGTTTAACAGCCGATTTATTCAATAGACAGTATGATAGATGCGTTAATGGGTTGTCCTGAGATGTTTAGGATGTGGGTTCTACTCCTATTATGGGAATCTAACTGAGATCTGTGGAAATATATTTGTGATTGTACTAGCGGTATATATCAATACCAATTTGTCGGCTACAAACTATTTATCATTATCAATGCTGATCGATATTGGTAATCTTCCTTATACTATCCAGTCCCTTTGACATTAAGCGAAAGCCTGCCATCATCATGATGAATCCAAAGATAACCATAGGGAATGTCCTGAAAATTAAAGACATAATACCTATAGTCATAAATGTTATTCCCAGTTTCTGGCATCGTCTCTGTCTATCCATTCCTTCACTAGTGAAAGTGAACATTAAGGCTTGTAAGCTGAAGATTAATACAACTACTAAAAGAACTATTTCAAAATAGATACCCATTTCTGTTCTCCTTTGATGGTATTTATTAATGTAAGCTACTCCTTCAAGCCTTGTCTGTCTATTGATTCCTTCTCCACATGTGAAATAATGTTTTTTTGAGATGTTGGAGTTGAACTGGTATCATCTACCTCTCCAGCACTTCTACCGCCTGCACTAATTTCATAGGATTTAGGTGAGCATATCTCTCTGTTATCTGGATACTGCTATGCCCCAGCCACTCCTTCTTTAGTGGACCCTTTGGTCAAGACAATAATCCGTTGAGTTTAAGATGGTAGTCTCTGCCTTTGATTTTGGTTCTACCCCTAAAAACGTTTTTCGTTCTTTGAATTTGTCCACGATTCTTGCTCCACCGCCACTGCCAGTTT
>CAIYDX010000315.1 GCA_903925005.1 uncultured Geobacteraceae bacterium | reverse complement strand
TGCATTAAATACTGTGACGAACCTTAAATATAAAGTATTGCCGGTTTTAGCCATTAAAGTTGATATTTTTAGGGGAGTATCCTGCACCCGAACAACAGGCCACAAAAGGGATACACTAATTAAGGTCGATCCGATCTGCGACCAAAAGGACAGAGGAACGATTCCGGCGGTGGAGATCTCGGTCGATATAGTCAGGCAAGAGTAAGCTCAGGCCTGACATCTACTGCAGTTAGCCCTAACACGCGGCTCATCACAAAGGAGAAATGACATGACCAAGCCAGCAAAGAACACGATTTGCCTTTGGTACGATGTTGACGCCGAGGACGCGGCGCGCTTTTACGCCAAGACCTTTCCCAATTCATCCGTCGATACGGTGCACCTCGCACCGGGAGACTATCCGTCCGGGAAGAAAGGGGATGTGTTGACGGTCGAGTTTACCGTGATGGGAATTCCCTGCCTCGGGCTCAATGGCGGACCGGAGGTCAAGCACAACTGGGCATTTTCGTTTCAGGTCGCAACCGCTGACCAGGCCGAAACGGATCGTTATTGGAACGCCATCGTCGGCAACGGCGGGGAAGAGAGTGCGTGCGGCTGGTGCAAGGACAAATGGGGCCTGTCCTGGCAGATTACGCCGCTAGCTCTGACGAAAGCGATAACCGACCCCGATACCGCTGCCGCCAAGCGTGCGTTTGATTCGATGATGCAGATGAAAAAGATCGACATCGCTGCAATCGAAGCGGCGCGCCGCGGTTGAGAAAACCTAGCGAGCGGGAAAAGTCAAGACAGGTACTACTGGAGCTTAAGGCGGCTAGGATGAGAACCTCATTCACAAACAAATACGAGAAAGTAAAAATATGAACAGAAAAATATCGCGGAATTTCAGCATCTTATTTGTTGCTGGCTTCGGTCCAGTTGTTCAGGACATAACGGAATCTCATAAGTTCTATCTGGATACTCTCAATTTATCCTTCGAGAAGGATGGAGACTATCTACACACAGATAAATTGAAAGGCGTCAAGCATTTCGCGCAGTGGCCACTTACTCAGGCAGCACAATCATGTTTTGGAACAGAGAGCTGGCCGTCTGACCTCCCTGTTCCTCAAGCATGGTTGGAATTCGACGTTGATAACATTGATCAAGCCACCGCAGAACTAGAAGAAAGAGGATATACATTGCTGACTAGAGCACAAAAGGAACCATGGGGACAGATAGTTACCCGTCTGCTCAGTCCTGAGGGAATATTGGTTGCGGTCACTGTAACGCCGGGGATGCGTGAATAAGTATCCCATGATTGCGGTTGCGTGACTGAAGAAGTCGACGAGAGCGGCAAAACCAACAACCACAGGCATTTCGTAAAACTCCGCCCAGGTTGAGGTTGGGTGCAACGGGGCGTCGGACCAACTCGTCAGAAGCCAGAATAGGAAACATAATATGGTGAGGAATGCGCTAAGCAGGATTGTCGCGGCGATCCAGCAAAACACCCGAACAGCAAGCTCACAATAACCCCACGCAGTGGAGGCGGTTCGACAGGCGGTTTATATGGTCCACTTGGTATCATCTTCTACTCCTCATCTTCTCTCAGCCCGCTCGTACTCACGACTACGTACAACCGAGGGCCTTTTTTCTTGTTCAGTTTCGACGATACTAATTTGCTTTTCTTTTCCATCGCTGATCTCAAATTCGGCCGCCAGAAGTTTTCTTGAATTCCATTCTTGGAAGATGAAGGGCCGGAAGCTTTCTCAATCCGATACCCGCTCCTTGGCAGATAGAAAACCGAAACGCGGTAGAAAGCGGTTTGCGGGCTTTCGGCCAGCAGCTTTGTTTCGCTGATCGGGATATCCGGAGAGATCAAATCTGGTTGAAACATATGTGTTGCTGCAACGTTCCCGGTGTTATTCATATCACCCCACCCCACCCTACTCTGTTTCTTACCAACTCACTTAAATTCTTCTCAACTTGCGATTTAACACAATTACCATGCTATGCAGCTTCCCGATCTACCCATCCTTGACGTGTGCTCAAAAATCTGAGAAATTCTACCGCGTAGAGATATCTCGAGGTTGAGTCAGTGCCAACCGGGACTGATATAAAACTGTCCCCACGCGATACTGAAATACCTAACCCACTTTTTCCAGAGCGTTCCCACTTCTCGACCGTGACCGATGTAATCATTTCAGCCTGGCCCGGCGGGACGAACTTGTGCGTGAGTTTTCCTTTGCCGGCGTCTTTGAAAACCTTTTCCATCCTCAAAGCCATGTCATAACTTTCCCACGGCTCAAGAAAAAACTTGATTTGCGTGGTCTTGCCGCCAGGTACGGCATTCGGCATTTGAAGTAAGAAGAACCGAATTTGCACCCTCCCCTCGCTCGTCCCTTTGCTGCCATTAATTTTTATTTCCGGAGTAATCTCCAACCCGGCATTTTTGCTATACAGACTGAAAATGTGCTTATAAGACATCGAAAACTCTCTTTTTTACTTTACTCGTGACCGGGATCGGTGCCGTGGCGGGATTTGGTTGTAGCCAGGCGCGGGCTGAGATCAGTGCCAACAACAGGTCTGCGGCGATCTCGAATATGTTGAAACTTTCGGGCGGCATGTTATGGTTTGTGCCAGAGCTGGATTAGTTTTGCTTTCAACCAGCCGCCAATCCTGGGGCAGACCAGTGGTGCATATCTACGCTCAGTCCACGTGCTCCCGGCTTTGACCAGATAACTTCCGTCGTCTCGAAACCGCGCTTCCACGGGGGTAATTAACCGGCAACTTTCCTTGCGGCAAATTCCGAAAGCATCGAGGGCCAGCAACATTCCACCATTTGTCACCGTGGCTTCACCCCTCACTTCTTCCAAAACCTCATGGCATTTCTGACACGCGATCTCGATCCTCTCAATCAAATTGCCATTTGGAAATCGGTGAGGTAAAATTTCTGAAAGTAGCTGCATGTTTATCAACTGCTCAGCTTTCTTATCGCTAATCTCATGTGTTGCCATCTCATCTGTAGCTGCAACAGCGACAACGGCATCTTCCTGAATTCGCTCAATAATTTTAATCACTATATCCCCTTTTTTTGTTGTTGAGTGTAGGCGTGGATCGTCAGTTGGTGTCAGGAGCGGAGGTGAGTGCTACATCGGATCTACTGAAACTTTGAAAACGCCCCAGCAAAAATAATTGCAAAAATTTTCCTGCCAGGTCTTGAAGATTTCACGACCGGCGCTTATGTCGTAGTGAAATCCGAGCTGTTCAAAAACTTGATTTGAGAAGTCGAAGTCGAGCTCTTTAGCAAGCTCTGTATGCGGATGAATTCCGACAAAAGAGAAATCTGTGATGTAGCCTATATCACCGCCACTTCCAACCATTATTTCTACGGGATGATACCCGCCATTTTCAGCAGAGTAACCAGGATCGCGAAATGAAAGCACACAAGACCCAGCTTGTTCCCGTACCAGCTCAGCCAATATCTCTCTAAACTTTTCTGAAATTGGCCAGGCGGCCGGTTGTGCTCTTAGATTTGTCATGTTTGCTTACCTCTTCTATTTTTCCCTGATCTTTCAGATGTGGTTTTTCTGTTGCCGTTGATCAGAACTTGTGGACTGCCAAATGGCTTCCCTCTTCCCCGGCGCCGTGTGAGTGATGCTGGATATGGCCGTGCAACTGACCCAAGCCGATCATGAGCGCCAACGGGATTGAATGAGCCAGCGTGGTCCACGCCACAATCAGGGCGCTTACCAAAACTGCGATCCCAATGAATTTCTCTAATGTAATTCCTGCCAGCAGCATTCCAAACATATAACCTCCAATAACTTCTCTTTTTTTTGTGTTGTGGCCTTCAGCGACCGTATAAATAAGATACTCTTGTTCGTGTACACTGTCAAGCATTATTATAGCTCTTTCGATGCTATTGAAATGCTACCTACTTTTGCAGTGGATTTGCAGCCATAGAAAATGGAACAAAAAAAGAGGCACTCCCGGTACTGCGGAATGACTCTCTCTTGGGATATCTCTGATGTGGTTTGCTGATTATCTTGCTGAGTACTTTCTGAATTTCCCCTTCGTGTTGAACGCCTTGTTTTGTTTCACCCCACCCTATCCTACTCAACCTCTCTCTGGATCATCAGGATCTTAGGATCGGGCAAAGAAAAATGAAAAAGCCGACCCAAGATTTCTCTTGAACCGGCTTACATACAACTCAAACTCTCACAACTGACACTCTACTACCTGTGCTGATATTTCGCAAGATGTTATGGATCAGGCAAAGAAAAAGCCGCCCAGATTTTATTCTGGACGGCTTAGTCTTCACATCCCCACCTATATTCTACTACATGTTAGATATTTTTCAAATTCTTTCCGGCGGAGAACTTACCGGCTTTGGATGCTGCGATGTCGATTGGGGCTTTGGTTGCCGGGTTGATGCCCTTGCGGGCTGCACGTTCCGAAACCGAAAACTTGCCGAAACCGACGAACGTAATTGAGTCGCCAGCTTTGAGCGTCGCTTCGATCTCACTGATTACGGCGTCTGTTGCTTCAGCCGCATGCTTCTGTGTAATGTCCAGACGTGCAGCAACTTTTGCTACGAATTCTGATTTTGTCATTTTTCTATACCTCTCTTTTCTTGCGCAATCCGTTTTTTCTGGACAGTGAATCCGGTTTTGACTGGACAGTGAATCCGGAAATTACTGGACACCGTTTTTCTCCAATTCTTCCTGCCGTGATACTTGGTTTCAGGTGTCCAATTCAGGTCTTCTTTGACAG
>CAIYDX010000314.1 GCA_903925005.1 uncultured Geobacteraceae bacterium | reverse complement strand
GCCGATGTTGAGGAAGTCAAATATGTATGGGTCTTTAAGAGTCTGCTGTGCCAGATCCGACTGCGCGGATGGGAGCTGTTTGTCAAAGTTGGTGATAGCTTTCCCTTGGCGATTATAAAGCCCTGACTCTATCTGGTGAACCAATACCGGGCGACTCCAACCATTTTCAATATCAGCCTTTATGTACCATTCACGCTCTTCATGAGACTTCAACTTCGTCAGTATTTCAAGATTGTGCCCCCAAGGGATTTGTGCAACGAACCGTTGCACAAATTGATTGTCTGTCCATGTTTCAGCAAACAATCTCATGTACTTGAGATTCCTAGGTGAAAACCCTGTCATCTTCGGGAATTCGCGGCGCAGATCACCAGCCAGACGGTCTATCACCTTTGCTCCCCACCCCTGATTGCTTTGGCGGTCCAAAATATCTCGACCAATCTGCCAATACAGTGCAATTAATTCGCTGTTGGCAGCAAGAACAGCCTTTTGCTGGGCGGATCGAATACGCTCTTTTACCCCTTTGAGCCAATCAACGTAACCTTCAGGAGCCAACGCCTGTGTTTCAGAATCCATACCCCACCCCCGCAAAAATCACCACAATCTTATCCTCTCCATCAAATGTCATCTACACCTGAACTATACAAGCCGGTCCGTCAAAACGTGCATTGTTAACCAGGTCAGGCACCTTGTAAGCTGCCATCTCTTCGGCAGGGTAGGGGACGTACAACTGTTGCAAGGCTTCCGGGTCATGCATATTTTTGCTCAACCAGAGAGCATAGTTGTCCGGATGAAGAATAACCGGCATCCTGTCGTGGAGGGGGGCAACAAGCTTGTTGGCTGCAGTGGTCAGGATTGCAAAAGTTTCTATTTCAGTGCTGTCAGGGGCTTTCCAGGTTTCCCATATCCCGGCAAGGCACATCGGCGAATGGTCTGCCATTTGGATATAATGTGGATGCTTGCTGTGATCACCAGCATGCAACCATTCATAAAAACCCGAAGTTGGTATGATGCACCGGCGGTATTTGATGGCGTGACGGAAAGCCGGTTTTTCTGTAACGGTCTCGGAACGAGCGTTAATCATGTGGCTGCCAAAGCTGATATCTTTCGACCAGCTCGGGACAAACCCCCACTTCATAAGATCGAGGCGGTTATGATCAACGTCGCTGCGGACGGCTGCTACCTGCTGTGTCGGTGCAACATTGAAGCGCGGTTCGAGCTGGGGTACAACCAGAAGCCCAAAGATGGCTGCCAGCACTTCAGGCGGTATGTTCACAACGAATCTACCGCACATTAATTGCTTTCCTGAGAACTGTGCTTGGCTTGAACGTTATTATTCTGCGGGCTTCAATTGTAAGCTGTTCACCGGTGTGCGGGTTACGACCGCGGCGATCAGCCTTTTGCTTTACGATAAAAGAGCCGAATCCGGAGACTTTAAGAGATTCACCACTCTCCAGGGTACTCTTCATAATGGCGATCACAGATTCCAGCATTTCTGCGGATTCCTTCTTACTGAATTCCAGTCTCTGATGAATAATCTCTGCTATATCTGCCTTGGTCACGTTTGTCTCCTATCGGCCATAGGCTGTCGAATGGCCTTTGTGCTCTTCGTAGTTTTGAATATACGGCTCAACCAGCTTATGGTTTCCTTTAATTACCAGCAGATTTTCGGCATTCTTGCTCTCGGCCGCCGTTGTAAAGTTAAAGCTGCCCGTGATCAATGTCGCTCTGTCGATTATGATCACCTTGTTATGAGCAATGGCGTGCTTGTCATCAATAAGGACTGGTATGCCGGCGTTGGAAAGAAACGCCGCAACGCTATATTTTGTTGTGACGTTACTCTTGTCCAGGACCGCTTCGATATTAACGCCTCTTTTCTTAGCGTCAAGCAGAGCCTTTGCTATGGGCTTTGAAGTGAAGGAATACGCTTGTACCAAGATTTGGCGCCAATCTCTCTCGTACAACCGCTTCTGTGGCACCTCCCTTTGGAGAAAAGAAAACTTCGATGGTGCCGGTCGACTGGATTGGAGCGGCAATCGCTGCCCCGGTGATTAAAAACGTCAGCAACAGTGCAATAAACTTCATATCTTCCTCCAAGATGTCAGCATACTACAAGAGTCCCTATTAGAATACAATGATCTACCAAGCACTTTCTGAAGATCGACACATGTTCATATTAACAATATAGCCCACAAATAGACTATACAATACATTATTTATTATAGTATACTATATACGGTCTATATTGAAAAACGAGGTAAACGTGTCCCAAACTCATTATAGAACAACTGAAGAATGGGCTGAAGTTCTGGGAGAGAATGTCCGCACACTTCGTCTATTGAGAAACCTTGACCAGAGAGTGGTTGCGGAGCGTTCTGGAGTTGCTCTAAATGCGGTAAAGCGACTGGAAGCTGGGCAGAATACAACTACCACGACCCTGATCAGCGTTCTACGGACGCTAGGAAGACCTGAATGGTTGGAATTCCTATGCCCTGTCCCTGGCATTAACCCATTGTATGCAGCCAAACTGAAAGAGCCTCGGAAGCGTATTTACAGCAAGAGGCAAAGGTCGAAGCCACATGAGTAGGAATGCTGAGCTATATCGTCAGGGGCATGATGCAGTTGCAGCCTTTTGTATGCATGTTTCCAAACGTGGATGGTATCGCATCATCCGGGATCCGGAAGGATCTATCAGTATATGGGACATTCTCAACACTCAATCAAAGCCGTTTGCAGTGACATTTGTAGACCGCGGCCGGTCCAGCCAAGACCTGGAAAGTATGTCGCCAGAATATGTTAACGGCTTGCTGCTATGTTTGAGTAAAGAGACCGGATCCAAGAAGTAACTGGCAATAGGGGAGGGCGGGAAAATGAAGGAACTGTGCAGGGCAGATATGAATGCTGCTTCCAAACGGGCGGCGATGTACTCGATCCGATTGCTCGCTTTGGGAGAAGGGTATGCTGTCGAGACGAAACGGGGTAGCGGGGGTAGGGTGGCCGGCCGGGAAATTTACTGGCGGCCCTCAGCAGAAGAAGCACAAGTCCTGTACGATTCCATTATCAGGAAAAAAACGGCGATTAAGCGTAGCCGGGTCTACATAATAGCTGCTGGCGTTGAAGCTCAGCCTTCCCTTTTCTAATTACGGGTAAAAAGTAACCCCCCTTGTGCGCATCGTTGAGAGGCGTGGGGGGTATTGTTGCGCGAATATTGTCATCCACCCGCTGATTCATCAATAAAAACCCCGGTATCATCACCAACTCAATGTTGGGAGAGGATTTAGCCGGGGACGGCAGATAATAACTATACCTGTTTGAGATGGCATTCAAGTTGTTTTTGGGCAATTCACCTTTTCAGTTAGCCACGCCGGCAGTAACCGATGCCAGCATATTTACCATGCTATCATGGATCAGGCCATTGCTGGCCACTATCCTGTCGTTGAAAATGTCGTATGTTGAGCCATCGAAGGTCGTTACAACGCCGCCCGCTTCACGGATCATCAGGACTCCTGCAGCCACATCCCACGCTTTAAGTTTGAGTTCCCAGAAGCCGTCCAGCCTTCCGGCCGCGACATAGGCAAGGTCAAGCGCCGCGGCACCTGCTCGGCGAATCCCTCTGGCGCTCTTCTGGAAGGCGATGAAGTTAGCAAAATTGTTGGCGTGGTCTGTGGCGCAATCATAAGGGAAACCGGTCCCAAGCAGTGAATTGCTCAAGGGCATACGAGAGGATACTGATAGGCGGTTGCCGTTCAGGTATGCGCCGTCTCCCTTGGTTGCCGTAAAAAGTTCATCATAAATCGGGTTGTATATTACTCCGGCAACCAGCTCACCTTCTATTTCAAGGGCAATAGAGGAGCAGAACCATGGATAGCCGTGGGCATAGTTGGTTGTGCCGTCAACCGGGTCAATAATCCAGCGGCAAGGAGAACCAGCCTGAAGGTACTCACCTTCCTCAGCAACAATGTCATGGCCGGGAAAGCGAGAGAGCAGGTGTTCAACAATCAAGCGCTCTGATTCCTTGTCAACCTCAGTCACCAGGTTTTTATCGCCTTTCATCTCTATATCCAGAGTTGAGGCGAAACGGGACTTTTGATACTGTCCGGCAATTCTGGCCGCGCTTACTGCTTCATGTAGATAGTCATTGTATGCGGTCATTTACGCTCCCTGATTGTTTTTGTCATCATACAGCTGTCCGGCCTATCCACGCAGCACCAAATACTCCGGCGGAATCACCTAGCTGGTTCTTCAGGATGGGGGTATGCAGCTTGTCATGGAAGGCGTATTTCTTCACCCTCTCTATACCTTCAGAGTACAGCTCGTCAATGTTGGAGAGCCCTCCACCCAGCACGACCGCATCTGGATCGAGAATAGAGACTAGTCCTCCCAGACAACGGCCAAAGTCGTCTAGGAAGCGGTTAAACGTTTTTTTGCACCGTTCCTCGCCTGCTCGTGCCTGTGCTACGATCTCATCCATGGTCAGGCATTGCCCGTATTCGCGGAAAAAGGTATTTTCGACTCCTGAGCCGCTGATCAATGTCTCAACGCAACCCCGGTTGCCGCAGTAACATTCTGCACCGTCGGGAGTCATTGCCTGATGGCCCCATTCGCCCGCTATCCGGTGTGGTCCTTCCCGGACTTCGCCTTTGATACAGATTCCGCCGCCACAGCCAGTTCCCATAATGACGCCGAATACCATGCCATATCCTTGGCCTGCTCCCAAGTGGCACTCGGCCATGGTAAAACAGTTGGCGTCGTTGCGGAGTTGGACAGGTCGATCGATGAGTCGTTCGATATCAGCTTTGAGAGGTTTGCTGATCAGACAGGTTGAGTTGGCGTTGCGTACAAGGTTGGTTGTGGCGTCGAGAGACCCCGGTATGCCGATACCTACGGTGTAGTTGATGCCGTGCGGAATTTGGGCAGCAGCCTGATGAATCATTTCTGCTACTATGGACAGTACGGCATCGTATCCATCGGAGCGGTTCGTAGGGCGGCGCTGTCGCCATAGGACGTGGCCATTTGAAGCCAGGAGTATGGCTTCCGGGCCTATATAATCGTTTGTGTAAATGGAAAAATCGGTAAAACTCAAACAAAAGGAGAGACCGATGGCCACCACAGACGAACTGCTCGACATTTTGATGAAGAACTACAAGAAGCCCGAAGATTTGATTGGAGAGAACGGG
>CAIYDX010000313.1 GCA_903925005.1 uncultured Geobacteraceae bacterium | reverse complement strand
TAGGTTTATCGAAATCCATCAACACTATCAGCGAGATACTTGATAACAGGTAAGTGTAAATGTGGGCAAAGAACGCACAAAACCCCCTGCTGACAAAGTCAACAGGGGGTTCATTTTTCAACACGTTAACCGACCGGCTGGCACGATTGAGGGTGCCTTTTTTATACAAAGTTCTGTTCATATGATTATTGCCACACCTCGTCCGTATACTCCCCGGCCAAATCCCGTATTAACAGTGGCGCTTCCGCAACCGGCGCGCTACGCCTCCCCTTGGCCAGTTCAGCCATGAACATGGTTGCCGGAGATTCGGCATTATTATGAATCATTCGCAGACGCAACACGGACAATTTCATCTGAGCCGCCAACGCCATGAACTCGGCTAAACGTGACGGAAGTTGGATGAAGCAGATCCTGCCCGACGGTTTTACCAGATACTTTGCCGCAGCCATAAAATCGACAAGGGCAGCGGTAGTTTCATGGCGGGCAACATCGCGCCCGGCCCGGGGGCTGATACGACCGCTCCCCGCTTTCCAAAAGGGGGGGTTGGATACGACCAGATCAAACGATGAATCGGGATAACTTTTCCTGAGATTGATGACGTCATCGGCATGAACCGAAACAGTCCCGGAAAGGTCATTATGCCTGATATTCCGTTCGACCAGAGCTGCCATTTCGGAATTATTTTCGACCGCGGCCACTAGCGCCTCCGGATTAATCCGAGCAAGCACCAGCGCGATAACGCCGCATCCGGCGCCAAGGTCGATGATCCTGCCGCCGGACGGCAGTTGACCGCAGAAACGTGCCAGAAGCAGAGGGTCCAGCGAATAACGATAACCATAGCGCGGCTGAAACAGCTGCAGATCAAACCGTTTGAGATCATCCAGAGTCAAGCGTTGCCCCTTGCCCCTTGGACCTTGCCCCTTCCTATAAGCCACTCTCGAATCAGCATACCTGCAAACAGCGCAAAAGAAGTCAGCGTCAGATATTTGCCGATCTTGAAGGGGAGAGGATCAAAAACAAACTCGACTTTATGGTTGCCGGGTATGAGATACACCCCACGCAGGATGTGATCAACCGGTACGATCTCGGTCTGTTTGCCGTCAACAGAGGCCTTCCACCCCTTGTAATATTTCTCTCCAAGAACGAGAAGCGCATTACCGGGAGTGGCCGCTTCGAGCATTATCCGCTCACTCTCATACCGAGCAACAGTAACTTTATTCGGAAATGACGCTGCACTGTTTGAGTCTGCCATTGGAAACGGTGGCGGTGACTCAACCACTGCCAAATGTGTCGGATTAAATTGCGGATTCTGCAGCAAGGCAAGACGCTCGCCAGGATCTGTCATCACAGCAACAGCCGGGACAAGCCAACCTTTTGGCAGCACGTTTTTATTTTCTAACACAACCGCGCCGTTATCCGGAGCAGTAAATACCACCTGGAATTTTTGCCCCATCTGAAACGTATGCTGCTGAAAATCAGAGTTTTTTATCACCAGATATTTGATATTCAATATATCGGCCATCGGCCCTACCAGATTAAAACTATCCAAAAACTGCTGCCAGCGCATCTGCTGGACGGCATTGGAGGTAAACATTACCGGCAGATTCCTGGTCGCATACTGCATCGGATCGTTGCCGTCCATAGGCAGCACGCGGAAAACATTAGGCATTCCGGAAAGAAAACGGACCTCCGGAGGCGCCGCCGCAGCTCCCCTTGATTGCTGAGGCGCCGGTACAAGAAATAAAAACTTGTTGTTTATCCGCCAGGTATCACCGACAAAAAGCAGAATCAGTAGCAAAGGCGCATAGTTAATCAGTTTACGGCGATACAGGCTCAGTAATACTCCTGCGCACAATGCGGATACGATGACGGCAATGCTTGTCTCTGTCAGAATATTTTCCCAGCGTTGCGACACCAACTGGATTCCCTGTTCATATCGCGTCGGCTGAACCAGATTTTCGAAAAATATCTCCAACCATTTTTTTGCCCCTGCTGCTTCGAGGCCAAGCATAACCAATAAAAGTACCGGCAGGGAACAGACCCCTCTGATATAATTCCTGAACGCCTTTGTGCTGCGCAAATCATCATCCATCAGCAGATCAAGACCTCGTGCCGCCAGCACGGCGATCGCTATTACCGGGATAAACATCATCATCTTCGGAACGCGGAAATGATTGATGCCGGGAAAAATTTTGTAAAGAAGAATATAGAAGGGAGTGTACTTGCCCATTGAGAAGAGGATCCCGCCGATTAGCCCTCCCAGTGACAACCAGGTATATCTGTCGCGCCTGAAAATCAGCGACAGCGGCACCAGAAGCCACGGGAGAAGACCTAAATAATCAGTTGTCTGAGTAAAATTCATCCTTCCCCAGTAATAGGCATTAATGTTTTTTGAGTTTTCACCCGCTTCCTGACGGGAAAGACCGAAAAAACCGGGAATGATAAAACTTGCAAGCTCTTCGGGAGGAAGAGACCAGGACATGGCCTCATCGACATTCAGCCCCCCGCTTCCCTGGTTCGATCCGCTCTGTACGCCACGGTTGGTATCCTTTGACCAGTTGGCTAACGGAACCAGCGATATTGAGACGGCAGTAAGGAAGAAAACCAGCAACGCGGCATTGAGACTGAGCAGCCGGATGCCCTCTTTTCTACCGTCACCGGGGCTGCGCATTACACCGATTAGTCTGAACAGTCCGTATGCTCCGACGCAGAGGCAGGTATAAAAGGCAATCTGCCAATGTGTATTGAAAAATTGAAAAGCCAAGGCAACCGCTGTAGTCAGAAAGAATATCAGTCGACGAGTCTGAAAGCCGCGCTCCAGAAAATAAAAAGCCCAAGGCGCATAGGTGATAGTTGCGATCTTCATGACGTGGCCGGCGTTGATAAGAGAAGTAATTTCAGGGGCCAGCGCAAAAATCAAACCACCGAGAAAAGCGGCCATGCGGCTTGCGCCGATTACGCGACAACAGAAATATGTACCGATTGCGCCAAAAAAGAGCTGTAACACAATAAACCAGGCAACACTGGCCGGGGCCGGTATCGCCCAAAAGATCAGCTGTTTCCAGATCAAAAACGAGAGTGAAGCATCTCCACCTTCGACGGAATAACCACTATTTACGAAAATACTCCATGAAGCATTTAATTGGATTCGGAAGAGGTCAATAAAATGAGTGGCGCCAATATCTTTAATATTCCAATAAAACTCATTGATAATGTCTGGAGCACGGATGATTTTATCCGTGAAGAGAATTCGAGAAAAATACAGGAGCAGTACGGCCAGCAGCGCCGATAAAAACAGCTGGTTTTGTTTTCGGTCAGTCATTGTAACTCCATTGAGTAAAAATCTTGCATATTTTCAACATATTTTCGCCAAGAGAAATGCTGAAGCAGGTAGTGCCTCCCAGCTTCGCCGATCTCGTGCCGTATTGAGGCATTGCCGGTAAATGATCCGACGACCGCCGCCATCTCCCGCCAATCGCCAGGTTGGCAGAGAATGCCGGTTTTGCCGGAATCAACATATTCTGCGGCCTGTCCAACATTGTCAGCTACAACCGGCAAGCCCGCCATCAACAGTTCGGTCAGCTTTGCCGGACATTTGGCGCGATTGAGCAGGGTATCGTCCAAAGGATAGACAGCCATATCCGCGGCAGCCAGATAATCGGATATGTCCTCCGGCTCGACCCATCCTGCCACTGTCAATACGTTGTTGAATCCCATACGGCCTGATGCCTCTTGCAACTGTTCCTCTTCCCGGTTTCTTCCTTTTCCAACCACCAGCAGTCGAAGTTCAGGGGCTAACCGGTGAATCTCGGCAAACAGCAGATGCAGGCGCTCCTGCGTAAACTCGAAAAAACGAGAATAAAGGAGCAGCACCACAGTTTCCGGAGCAATTCCCAGTTTATGCCGTATCTTTTTGCCGTCTCCACCATTTTTCGCCTCTACGCAATTCGGCAGATACATGATTTTGCTCTGCGGAACTCCCATCCCTGCTGTCAGCTTTTCAAGTTCACGACTTGCTACCGTAACTCCGGCAGCATTCAGGGAAAGCCATTTTTCCTGAAAAACAAATAAACGCTTTTCCGCTGAAGAGTAAGGGTGCAGATCATTCATCCCGCCTGCCCCCTCCCAGTCATCGGTATCGAGAAAAAGCTGCGGCATTCGCATTCCCAGCCGTTTCAGCAGCACTATCAGCATGGCTGCCAGCCCTCCATACCCCTTGGGCTTGAACAGATGTATCACATCCGTTTTTTCAGTTAGGGCCGCACGGAACATTCTCCAGGCAAGTGGCAGCGCGCCGGGCACTTTGCCGCAGGAAGGGAGATTGACATTTACCAGCCGAACACCACGAAGAAGCTCGGTTTTTCCGGAATCTTCAGGATTGGTATAGGGGGGAACAATAATTATTACAGTATGGCCGAGCTTCTGTAATTCTACCGCCAGCGGCAACATTCGCGCGATAACAGTTCCCTTGGGGCGGATACCGAAGGGTGCAAGGAAAACTATCCTCATACCCCGTTCCCCATCTTGCGCATAAATATTTTTAACTGTGAAACACCTTTCACGAGCAACCGGTCTATCTGATCATCATTCAACTGTCTCAGGTTCGCTACTTCATGCCGTTTTCGCACTAGAACCGGAAAGTCGCGCAGCACATGATACCGTGCCCGCAACGCCGGAACAAACTGTCCTCGCAATAACGCCAGGAACAGAGCAGCCGCATCGCAACTGAGAATCAGAAGCAGATGACGCAGCAAAATTGCCGCCGGCCAGTTTTTCAGCAGCACATACCATTTATTACGCTGAACATGATAAACGGTAAATGGACTCATTCGCCCGCCAGTGGCCGAGTGAACATGGTACACCAGGGCTTTTGGAGCCGTTACGGCCTGCCACCCCGTCAATCTCCCACGCCATGCCAGATCGAGATCCTCATAATAAGCGAAAAAATCAGGATCGAAAAAACCTGTATCCTCCAGCATGGATCGACGGTAGAGTGCCGCCCCCGCACAGGGGCCAAAGACAGCCGCCGGCTCGTCATACTGCCCGTTATCAGTCTCACCAATGCCGACGTTTATCCCAATCCCCGCCGTCGTCGGCATTACCCCCACGGAATCAATCCGGTCGATCTGAAAAAAATTAAGCATTTTGGCCGCTACCATGCCAATGTTAGGAGCCGCTTGCACTGCTTTTACCAACTCCGCCAGAAATTCGGGCACTACTTTTGAGTCGTTGTTCAGAGTAACAATGAACTCACCAGTGGCCACTGCAAAACCCAGATTGTTTCCTTTGGCGAAACCGGAATTTTCCCGCAACTCCACCTGTCTAACCCACGGAAACTGCTCCCGTACATATGTAGCGGAGCCGTCAATGGAGCCGTTGTCTACGAGAATTACTTCAAATTCACGAAACGTCTGGCCAGCCAGCGAATCAAGGCAATCGGTCAGGAACTGTTTGCCGTTCCAGGTGAGGATTATGACGGAGACAATAGGCATTATATGTTCTTCTGACAATCGGCTGTTCCTTCCAGGCTACAATACCAGTTTTTGATCTCTTGTAAATTGTAATTTGGCAATTCAATTTACAAGAATCATGGGTAGTATCTGTGTAGTATCTGATATTGATATTCGGAGTATTGGCCTTTACTCACCATTACCATAAAGGTGCCCTTTCCGCCCCGCTCTCTCCAAAAGCTTATGATTGAGCAGGAATGAGGCTAGAGCAAAAAATAAATACTTATTTCTTTGAGGAAACCTGTTGCGGCAAGCCGTAAAAATATGATGCCGCCCCTCGTTTACACGGCCATATACGATCAACGCTTTCCCGTAGTCGGCTTCATGATAAGCGAGCTCCTTCTGAACATCGATCTGTTTACGTTGAAGTTTTTCGGCATGCGCAGAAACAAATGTATTAATTACCTGCCATTTGGACTCATGCATTCTGATTTCGTCACGACTTGTGTTCGACTGGTGCATTCGGCAGAAGGCGTGGTACTCGTCAAGGAACCCGAAACTGATCCCTGAAAGCGCAAGCCTCAGGAAAAACTCCCAGTCCTCATTATGTGAGAGATCCGGGGTGAACCCGCCCACCGCTTCAACGGCCGACTTCCGGATCAGGGGAGAGTGGACGGTGATAAAGTTTCCGTGTAAAAGGGGAGCAAGGATATCGCCCGCAGGGGTTGGTCGGTGAAGAATGAAGTAGAGTCTTTCCTCATTTTCCCGGAAAAATTTCACCTTCGAATAGACCGCTCCGCATTCCGGGTGCCCCTCAAGAAAATCGACCTGTTCGGCTATCTTACCGGAGGCAAGAGAATCATCCGCATCGAGAAAAGAGATGTATTGACCGGTAGCAATGCCGATCCCGGTATTTCTGGCCGCGGAGCGTTCCGCATTTGTTTTATATGCATAGAGGATCCGCCTCCCGTAACTTTTTGCGATAGCAGCAGTATTATCGTTCGATCCATCGTCGACAACAATGCATTCTATGTTCCCATATGTCTGTGAGAGCACACTATTGATAGCTCCCGCAAGAAAGCGCTCGGAGTTAAAAGCCGGTATGATCACCGATACACGACCGTTTTTCTCCGCCGCCATCATTTACCATCCTTTTCCAAAGTGCCAAAAAACAAGTCATGGTACTTTCTACAGTAGTCTCCTCCGGAGAAATGCTCCTTTGCATATCCATAGGCCGCATAAGACATTTCTTTCAGATCAGCCATATTTTGGGTAAAATGGCTAAGGATATCGGCCATTTTACGAACGATCGCATCCTCTTCTATTCCGGTGACGAGAATACCGTTCCTGCCATCCTCAATATGTTCAGGAATCCCGCCGACACTGGTTGTAACAGGGACAACACCATTCGCCATAGCTTCCATTATTACTACGGGGAAACCTTCCCGGCTGGAACAGAGCAGCAGGATATCAGCCTTCTTATATACCATGGCAAGTTCCTCCGGATCTTTAATCTCACCGAGGAGCACACAGTTACTACGATCTTCAGGACGAATCGCTCTGGCAACATCCCCCGCAAACCGGAAATCTGCGGCAATCCCACGTTCTTTTATAAGAGTTGCAACCATACCGGCGATATGCACCCTTTTCTCTTCAGACCCTCTCCCGACATACAACACCTGTAACCGGGATGATGCTTTCTGCTGGAATGACGCAGGTACATTGATCCTGTTTTCGATGAGAACGACTCTCGCGAGATATTTCGCATCCAGGTCATTTGCCGCATATTGGCATCGGATATCTTCAAGAGTCTTCCGGCTGATGACAACACGAGCGTCGAGAAACGGCACTGCCGGCAGACTGAAATGTTCTCCACCACCTCCGAATGCATGCAGCAGGTCTATCCGCCGCACATTGGAGTCCAAATAAGGGACCATTTTGTAAAAGAAACGGCTGCTGCATCCGAAGACAATTGGCCGCCGGTGCCGATTGATTAAGCCAGCCACAAAACCGGCGCTGAATGGATATGTATATTTGACCAGCCACCAGACATTGAAAAGGCGCGCATGTGTCCCGAACAATGGTCTGAATTTATTATCCTTGGACTGGTGAGTAAAAAATACCCATGGCCGGGTTTGAGAAAAACAACTCACAATCTCGGCATGGACCTTTTCTGCACCACCAACATGGTAATATGGCAAGAAGAAAAAGATGCCCGAACTATTTGAAAATGGAATAAGCCAGGACAGCTTTAAGCCCAGCCACATGATCATTTTCCCAAATCCAGCTTCTACTTTCATGTCGTACGGCGTTCGTTCCATAATTACCCAGACTTATATTTATCCAGAAGGAATCTCTTCATTTTTTTGATCGGACGAAGCGCGTGCCCAGCCTTGGAGCGTACATAGTCCTTCATAGCCTGTATTTTAGCGCTTCGTACAAACCGTTTTCGAGTTTCCCAGTTTTCCGACCACTCAACAAAGTTACTGAACACTTGAACACGAGTCATGAGTTCATCGACAAGGTCACAGCGGACACTGTTTGCGGCATCGTCTCGATATATGACCAATGGCTCGGACACAAAAGCAAAATCAGTTAGTGTCGCAACCCGCAACCAGAGGGCATAATCTTCTCCAACCTTAAAATTTTCTTCTTCAGGAAAACCATAAATATTTTCGAATAAAGATTTATGAAGCAATGTTGAGCTGCAAATGACCTTGTTAACTGAAAGCAAATCATGGAAAGTCAATCTTTCGGATTCCCATTTTAAAAATTTGTCGGTTACACCCTTGTTGATTATAACTCGATGAGCATTTGAACAGACCGCCCTGCAACCCAGATTTTCCGCAAGGGCTAACTGTTTCCGCAACTTGTCCGGCAACCATTCGTCATCGCTATCAAGAAAGGCAAGCCACTCTCCTTTACTCGCAACAATGCCTCGATTTCTGGGGATTGCCGGTCGTCCTCCACGTGCCCCGCCCAGCCATTTAATTCTATCATCGCCTATAGACATGACAATTTCTTCCGTGTTGTCTGTTGATCCGTCATCACATACCAGCACTTCAAGAACTGGCAAGGTTTGATCAAGAACACTCCGGATTGACTTTTCGATAAGCTCTGCCCGGTTCCAGGTAGGAATAATTACAGAGACAGTATGCATGAAAAATTATCCTTCTTTAAATCGGATACATATCCGTGTTGCAAATTTTTACAAATTGTCTGAAGTGTTATTAAAGGCTCTACAGCCTGATCCAATTCCCTGGTATGAGATCATCCGTATTCACACCAGGATTGTGAAACCACCGTTTAGGAGCAAACACCATTTTAGTATGGTTATTAGCCAACCATGCTCCCCACCAACTAAATGAACTGTTGGCAATGATATGATGCTTACAGAGACTCATCAGCCTCAGATCTTCATACCCGTTTTCAGGACCGTTATGTGTAAGGCAGGTCATCGGCACATCAACCGTCAGGTTGCTTTTAGCCCAGCTTGAATCATCGGAAAATACAAAAAAATGCGGATTATGCAGCCGGGATGTTACTTCGGTGATCGCTGCATTGTAGTAATCCATGGAGGTGATGCCATGAAAGCAGCCGGTCTTTTCGTCATTTATGTAGTCGCCCCGACGAACATGGATCGACACCGATTCACAACTCTGAATAGTATCGCCAAGCTCATTATTCAAGGGATCTTGAGCCAATCTTATGGTAAAGTCTGCGCGAATGATCTCCTCGACATCCTCGAAATACTTTGCGCTTTGCCAAAAGCCATCAAGGTAAATATCGCCCGACAATCCCAGTAGTTCCGGATCAAAATGGAAAAACTTTTCCTTTATATAGGCTGGATTCGTAAAAAGACCAATGCTTTTCAAGAAGCTTTTCGCAACCTTTGGCCACTTCCCGATATCTGCCCCGCGCAATGCCTTTACCTCTTCGGGCGTGGCAACATCCTGCAAGCATTCAAAAACATGCAATTCATACTTTCTGCAGGTATCGCCATGTGGAATATTCTCGAACCAACTTAAGTCGAGTTTCAACGGAGCTTTATTCACATGTGCCAGCCTGCGCGCCACAGCGTACTGAAACATTTGGTTTCCAAGACCGCCCATTAGTTTAACAATCACCATATATTTAAGCGATCTCTTCTAAATATACCTATCATTTGACTTACCTTCTGTCTTAACAATCGAGGATTTGAAGTCGGAACTACTTTACCCGATACTTAATCTATATATTATTGTTTTATTAAATAGTTATAAATTATACTTTTGCAACGGCTAATCAACCATAGACATTTCAGTAAAAAGTATAAACACCAACCAAAATGTTTCTTATACAGATAAAGAAGTCCTTCCCAGTTATATTTATCAAGAATTATTTTTGATTCTGAAAACAACTCTGCTTTTTCCCTACTTAAACTACGATAATGAACAATTTTAGCATTAGGCAGATAGTTCAGCTTCCATCCGGCTGATGTCATTCTCTTGCACCAGTCGTATTCATCCCATCCGTGAATCAACCGTTCATCCTTAAAGCCAACCGTATCTAGAATTTCTCGTTTTATCATTATACAGGCGCCATATAGAATTTCGCCTTGACAAATCTTCTCGGGATCATAGTTTAATGTATCCGGCATAACGTGCCTGTTGAAGTTGTTCGAAGGATAAAACCTTGTAATCCCGGAAAACAGCATTAACCCATATGATGCAGTGATGAAATTACCTAAAGATGCTTGTATTTCACCATCTGGGTATACTATTTTAGGTGCAACCGCACCGATCTCCAGATTGAAATCTAAATATTTAATCATTGCTTGCAAAGCACCAGATGTAACTAAACAGTCAGAATTGATACTTAAGATGTATTTGCCTTTTGCTCTCAATAAATTTTGATTGTCAGCTTTAGTAAAATAGACATTGTTTCCATTTCTTATAAAGTCAACATCATGATGCGTCTCCAGAATTGCTTGCACATTATCTTCACTTGCATTATCGACCAGCAATATTTCACCTTCTTCATACTTACCAAACATGTATAAATCTAACTTTTTACAGTACAAGGCCGATAACAATTTGACGGGTTCTACTTTTTCCCATTCATGTAATGCCAAGAATTTTCTAAAT
>CAIYDX010000312.1 GCA_903925005.1 uncultured Geobacteraceae bacterium | reverse complement strand
TCTTAAACTATTGTCCGAAATCCGGGGTCCACTATAAATGAGGAAATATTGTTGAGATTCAAAAGGTTTTAAAACAGGATTTACGGTTGTTTATCAATGGCTTAAAAGGATATATAACTACCTATATGTCTTGGGGTTACGTCCCTCTAGCCACCCCAAATATCCCTAATCGCTTGAATTGGTGATTGTTTTAAAGGGCCTTTTTGAATCTTAGTAGTAAAACTGAGATACAAAGAGGCCTTTTTTGCGTACACCATATCTAGTCCAGCGTGGTAATCAATTCTATTTCCAGCTTCGTCTCCCTGCCGATGTTCAAGAAAATTTCTCCTGTACTCATTTAAAGAAATCTCTTAAAACAACTGACAAGCGGCAAGCCGTTACAAAGATCAAAGTTTTATCCTTCGGGATCGAGAGGGTGTTTTTCATGATTAGTTCTGGTCTGCTCACGACACAAATGATTAATAAGATTGTCTCAGAGGTATCTCTCTCTATTACTACGACCTTTAGAGGAGGTGCTGTGGGTGTTTATTTGGCAGCCAATAAGGTATAGAAATCTCTGTCACTAACGAGAATGTGATCAATCAGTAAATTGTCTAGAAATTTTGCCATCTCGGCAGCCATTAGGCACTTACCTTCAAAATAATCTTGCTGAAATCTGACTACTTGATTGATGTATTCATCATGAGCCTTTACGTGGTCAAGCAGTCCAGGATAGTTATATTTCGTCATAAGCTCAAGTTCAGTAGAAAAATGTTCTAGCAAATGTTTGAGCAGACATTCCAAAAGAACCTCCAAAGTACCATCCTGATCGTCAGTAAGGCAACAGTCATATATGTTGTTGACCATTTTGACTAAACATAGATGCTGCTCGTCAATCTTGTTATTTCCTAGTGAAAAACTGTCATTCCATTCGATGCACGGCATACCCCCCCCTAATTGCAATATTGAGTATTTTAGTGAATTGTACCAGTGAATGACAAAAGTACGATAATTTCAGAAGTTCTGTACAGTTGTATCTATCCAAGAGAAGTCCATAGAATAACTTTCTTTTGTTAGTGCCACTTGTTCCTCCCTGATTTACGATTGTTTCTGAAGTAATTCTTTCACGGCATTTCTCAAATCATCAACCACAAATGGCTTTGGAATTACCAAGTCTACTTTCATAAGCCTACTGACATTTATGAGGTAATCCTTGTCATTAATTAACGAACCACCGGTTAAAACAATTGTCTTGATTTGAGGGTGTTTCTCTTTTAATGACATGATCACCCCAATACCATCCATTTCCGGCATAATAATATCAGTGATCACAAGATCATACGGATGCAATTCAACCAGCTTTAATCCAATGTCTCCATTTTCAGCCTGATCAACTTCGTGACCGTCAAGTGTAAGTACTTCTACTATTAATGATCTGATTAGCTGTTCATCATCAATCATTAAAATACGTGACATGCCTTTCACCTCCCCGTAGTTTCGCAAAAGGAATATCCTCATGCTACCTCAATGGTCTTTGAAAACTCAAATGAATCTACTCCTACCTTAACCCATAGTCAACTGCCTGTAAATGATCTTGAACTGCTCATTCGTCTTTCACGGAAAGTAATAGACGTTAGATTGACTCGTGAATGTTTCCGTTTATACTTTGCAAAGCACTCAAGGGATTCCGAACCGCCGGTCATTGAATATTTAGGTAGTGGATATTCTCAATAAGATGTTTGCTCGATATTGTTCTGAATTAATGAAGTGGATTATATAGAGGCTGTACCTGCAAAGGCACCCAATACGTTCTGCAAAAGGACGAGACTGTTCCCGTTGCAAAGAGTTTGGAGTTGACTATGAAACTAATAATGGTATTTGGGTTGTTTGGGGTGCTGCTGGGAGGTTGCTCCACGAACAAAACATGGTGCTCCTGTAATAATGCTAATGGACCTGCTGATAGGCTAGAATGCGAACTACAAGCACACCAAACAGGTACCTTAGGTGCTGTGTATAATCAATTGGATGTAGACCGGGCATACCGAGAGTGTATGAAGTTAAAGGGTTATTATATCTGCGATAAGCCGTAAAATTTATACAGATTCATTTTACTGATCTAGGTTTCTCTTTCTTGATGTCAGAAGGTTTATGAATAAAATCTGTTCCTTCCTCATCATGAACTTTTTTAAAAAAGTCGCAACTGACACATTTTATAAACTTTGAGTATGTCCCTGTAACTTCTGCTAAACAAATATTTCCTGCTACAGCCCAGCAGAATCTTCCCTGATTCTTGCCATTATTGACACCATCATATAGTCCAGGTAACGCAGATTTACATACACCCTCTTTATCAGCATTTTTACCGCCGGGTTCTCTTCCACATTTCTTAGCTTCCCAACAATTTTTCTTCTTCATGTACATGTCTCCTGTCATCGGCAGAAAGCAGAGATACCCTCTGAGACAAGATTACTGCATTACATCATAATTTAGCAAATAAAAGGAGAAATCTAGTGTTAAATTCTTAAAATGAATTTAACACAATCCCATAGGCAACTGCCTGAATGATCCATATTTTTATCCTAAATAGGATCTTAAAAGAAACCCTTTTGCGTACATCAGTCAAAACGGACAGGGTGTGACGTCATCACCTGCAGTAATACTAAAGCGCTGGAAGTTGTTTCTTCCCTGTTCTTTAACCCGGTATAGAGCGATGTCGGCGTTTTTTAGCAGTGTTTCCGCGTCGTTGCCATTCTCTGGGAAATCCGCGATGCCGATGCTGGCGGTTACGTTGAAGGTGTGGTCGTTGCAGACAAATGGTTCGCGGAACGCCGCTACGATCTTGGCGGCGGTTACGGCCACGCTCTCCGCCGATCCTACGGTCGGCAGCAGCAGCACAAATTCATCGCCCCCCATGCGGCAAACCGTATCGCTCTTGCGCAGGAGCTCAGTCAGCCGCTCACCGACGGATATGAGCAGCAGATCACCCATGCTGTGGCCGAAAGTGTCGTTGACATCCTTGAAACGATCCAGATCAAGAATCATCAGTGTTCCGCCGGTGCCGGTTCGAGAAGCGGATGCCAAGGCCTGGCCGAGACGGTCGTTGAGCAGGACCCGGTTGGGCAAGCCGGTCAAGGCATCATGGAAAGCCAGGTGATGAATGGTGTCCTCATATTGTCGACGTTCAGTGACGTCATTCAGCATGAGTACAAACCCGGCCAGATTGCCCTGTCTGTTCAGGATGCCGAACATACTGCCGTCGTAGAATTGGTGAAGGTCCTTCTGTTTGATTTCGACCGGAAACAGACACTTCCCTTCTTTTTGTACAATCTCACGCGCCTGTTGCAGGCTGAACGGGGCAATATCCTCCAAGACCAGCAATTCCAAGGCGGAACAGCCGATAGCAGTGGCGGCGCTGCATCCAAACACCTTCTCGGCCGCCGGGTTGAAGTATTTAATCATGAAGACGGCGTCCGTAGCTACAATAGCCATACTAACCGAGGAACTGAGGATATTGTCCAGGTAGACGGTCTTGTCCAGGAGTTCTCTGGCAGTCTGTTGAAAGACATCCTCTTTTTCCCGAATGATCTCCTTCAGCAACTCTATGTATTTCCCCTCAAGCCCCTTGACAATATCGGACTGGGTGATGATCCCCGCGATAATGTCTTTCTCGCCAACCACGAGCATATGGCGAATGTGCTCCTTCTTCATCAACATAGTGGCCTTGTGAACCGTGGTGCCGATCTTGACGGTCAGGACCGGGGTACTCATGACACTTTCGACCAAAACGCTGCCCAAATCGATGCCGTCCGCCACCAGCCTAACCACATCGCGCTCGGTCAGTATTCCGAGTGGACGTTGCTCTTTCACGACTACTGCGCAGCTGATGCCCGGTCCGGCCATTGCGGCCAGAGCCTCGCTGACCGGAAGGTTGCCCGCTACGGTTATCACGTTGGTGGTCATGACCTGTTCGATCTTGCGCATTTCCAAAAAATATTCGTGTCCAAGGTGATTGATCAGATCGGTCTGGGTTATCAGACCCTGGAGCTTGCCGCCATGATCCACTACTACATGGTGACGGATACGGTTTGTGAGCATGAGACTGTATGCCTCGTAAATGCTAAGGCTGCCGGAAATTGTAACCACTGGACTGGTCATTACCTCGCTGATAGGCTGACTGCCGAAAGTTGTCTGGCGGTTGGCGAGCTTGACCAAGTCCCGTTCTGTGAAGATCCCAAGCGGCAGTTTCTTATCTTCTACCACCAGGCAACTGATTCTGGCGCCGGCCATGATGGCGACAGCTTCGTTGAGCGGTGTTTCAGGGGAAACACTGATGATTTGCCGGGATATGATCTGCCTTATCTTTGTCTTATTTATCGGTATGGACATGACGCCGTTCCTTGAATGCAGTTCACTGCCTGCTGTATGAATGCTTCTGCCACAGTATTTGAGTGTAATTCTTCTTAATATCACATTAATTCAAGTTTGTCATTTATGATGTATACATAAATTGTGGTCATAAAAGTAAGGTTGACCTCTACAGCACTAATCGTTACATTCGGAACTCAACTATAACAGCTGTAATGACGGATCAGATTACCAAAGAGGGTGCGCCTTGAAAATATGGATTGATGCCGATGCCTGTCCCCGAGTAATCAAAGAGATTATTTTTCGTGCTTCCGAAAGACTTAATCTGTCTGTCCTGCTTGTGGCAAATAAGAGTTTGAGCAAACATAGCTCAAAACTGATTGAATCGATTGTTGTTGATGCCGGCTTTGATGTCGCCGATGACTATATTGCCGAACATGCAGCACCGGAAGATTTGGTGATCACCGCCGACATTCCTCTTGCGGCCAGAGTCGTTGCCAAGGGCGGCGTTGCTTTGGACCCACGTGGTGAACTCTATACCGAGGAAAATGTCGGAGAGCGGCTTTCCATGCGCGATCTGATGATGGAACTGCGCTCGGAAGGATTTGCCCAAGGCGGTCCAGGTCAGTTCAGTCTTACCGACAGGCAGCGCTTCGCGTCATCCCTCGACAGCATGCTTACGCAGATGCTGCGTGGAAAACGATTGGTATAAACAATAATACAGTCAATACATGCGCCATATGCAACATTGTATTGCCGAAAATGATCAAAATAGGGGATTGTATGGTAAACAAGTTAACGGCTGAAGAACTGGTTCAAATGTTATGTCTGGTTAAACATCCGGAGGGTGGTTGGTTTCGGGAAACATACCGATCTGAAGAAATTGCCCTGGCCAATGTTCTTCCGGGCAGATTTGGCGGTGACAGATCTTTCTGCACCGCTATTTATTTTCTTCTTCAGTCAGACGACATATCAGCCATGCATCGCATCAAATCGGATGAAATGTGGCATTTCTATGGCGGTGCACCACTAACGGTTCATACCATTACTCCCGAAGGGAAATATGGCTTTTTGAAGCTGGGCTCCAATATTTCAGCGGGAGAGACTTACCAATGCGTCGTACCGTCAGGTTACTGGTTTGGAGCTGAAGTGTCCGGAGAGGGGTATGCCCTTGTCGGCTGCACCGTGTCACCAGGATTCGATTTTGCCGATTTTGAGATGGGCGGCAGAGACGATCTTCTGAAACAATTTCCTGAACATTCCAATATTATCCGGCGCTTGACGAGAAGATTAGATGCAACCGGTGGATTTGATACCCACACATCCGGATCTAGAAAGGACGCTTATGCGGCTGAGTTTCACCGGCAATAGATTATGACGACTCAACGCGCAATTTTATGTCCGCGTTGCCGGCGTTTGATAGGTAGTGAAGAGGCCGTCTGCTCGTGGTGCGGTACGGGTCGCACTGCCCCGTGGTGGCAATTCATAAATTGGTCAAAGAGTTCTATTGATGGCGACTGGATTGTCAAAGCACTTATCACTGTCAACGTACTTTATTTTGCCGTTTCACTCGTGCTCAGTATCAGGATAGGAGAGGTTGGCAGCTTTCTATCTCCTGGACAGGGCAGCCTGATGAACTTGGGGGCTACCGGTACGTACCCTATTGACCACTTTGGTCGGTTCTGGACTGTGATCAGTGCCAATTACCTTCACGGCGGCATAATTCATCTGATTTTCAACCTGATGGCATTGAAACAGATTGTGCCATTGGCATCGATTGAGTATGGCACCAATCGCATGTTTACCATCTATACATTGGGCGGCATAATTGGTTACGTGATATCCTACCTAGCCGGAGTTCCGTTCACCATCGGAGCTTCGGCAGCGGTCTGCAGCCTGATCGGCGCACTGCTCTTTTATGGGAAAAGCAGAGGAGGGGCCTATGGCAGTTCGGTTTACCGAGAGGTGATCGGGTGGGTTGTCAGCCTTTTCGTGTTTGGGCTGATTTTCCCCGGAATAAATAACTGGGGTCACGGTGGCGGGATCGTCGGCGGAATTATTATTGGAGCTCTCATCGGTTACAACGAACGCCGCCGGGAAAACCGCTACGACCGAGCGCTGGCGTTGTTGTGTGGTTTGGCTACTATTAGCGTATTGGGGTGGGCTGCTGTGAGAGCATTTATTTATACATAACGATGCAAAAAAAGGAGATAGTTATGCAGTCTGTATTCTGGGCACGGGACGCAATCTGGCAGAGTTGCATTGATGACAGTATCAAAGAGCAGCATTTGATGCTGTTACAAGGTTGGATATGAGCCATTTCAAAGCCCACAAACAGAGCTACAACAAAACACACGCACGTGGGCTGCACATTGTCGCGCTCTTTGAAGGGGCCAAGGGGCTGCTGGTCCTGCTGGTCGGCTTCGAACTGCTCACATTCATCCACAAGGATATCCATGAAGCTGCCCTGCGCCTGGTGGAACACATTCACCTCAATCCAGCCAGCCATTATCCACGAATATTTCTTGACCTGTTGGAGCGGATAAATGACACAAGGCTATGGAGTATGGCAATAGCAGCGGCAATGTACTCAGTCGTGCGTATGGTTGAGGCGGCTGGACTATGGCTGAGAAAGACATGGGCCGAGTGGTTCGCTGTACTGACCGGTGGCATGTATATCCCGGTTGAAATATTCGAAATCACTCAGCGTGTCACCTGGCCGAGAGTCACCGTACTTGTCGTTAATCTTGGGATTGTCTCCTACTTGTCGATTGTTCTTATCAGAGATGGCAAAAAGAGAACCGCTTAGTCTTATCATGGGAAATTACACCACAATTGTCATAGACTTTGAAACCACCGGTCTTTCTCCCGGATATGGAGACAGAATCATAGAGGTGGGGGCCGTACTGATTTCCAACAATCAGATTGAGGACAGGTTTCAAAGTCTGATGGATCCTGAAAAGCGCATATCGGGATTTATTGAAAATTATACGGGAATTTCGAACCGGATGTTATCCAGAGCGCCAAGCATCAACGAAGTAATGCATAATCTGAAGACATTTCTTGACCAGCACCACCTGGTAGCTCATAACGCTTCCTTCGATTCAAGGTTTCTTGATGCAGAACTGGATCGCATCAATTACAAACGGAGTAATGAATTTGTCTGTTCCATGCTGACTTCCAGGCGATTATATCCTGAAGCACCCAATCATAAGCTTGAAACCCTGGTGCGATATAATAACCTGAAAACGGATGGTATCCACCACAGGGCACTCGCTGATGCGGAGATGACCGCCCATTTATGGATCCGAATGATAGAAGACATAAAAAGCAATTATGGATTTCAAGCCGTATCGTTTGGCTTGATGCAACAGTTAAGCCGGATACCGTTAAAGAAAGTTCCGGAATTTATGATGAAGATGAGGTTGAAAGAGTGATTACAAAATATATTTCAACTATGTGAAAATTCTTACTGCTCTTCCTAATTGTTATTGGTTTTTTTTTTGGAGATGTAAACTTATGAATAAAAAATGTGGTATACTATTGGTCAGCTGTGTATTAGTTGAATCTGTATCATATCTCGTCAGGATTAGGAGGATATTATGAGCAAAGGTGAGGACAGCAAAAAGACAGAAAAAAAAGCACCTGCAAAAACCCCTAAGGAAAAGAAAGCTGATAAGAAGATAAAAAAAGCGGAAAAAAAGAAATAACCCGAGAGTTAAAGCCACGCCGGTTGACGTGGCTTATTTTTTAACTAGACGCTGCGATTACTATTTTGTTGAGCAGCATCAGTCGCCTCTCACAAAGCAGTAATATATTAAAATAGGCTTAGTTTTAGTCTTCTACCGATGGTCGATTCTGAGTTGTTCCAAAAATATCTTTCTTTGAACTCAGATACACGGCCGCTAATGCTAACAATATTATCGACATCCATAACTTCCAGTTAGAGATCAATACGATTTTTTCAGTGATGAAATGCCCGAACGCACAACCCGTAATAATCAAGACAACCGCCATAATGAATAAACATAATGGACTAATAATAACTCTCATCTGTATATACCCCCAAAAATATTTTAATGTTTGAATTCTATCATACGTTGTTTGTACTACAATAAATTT
>CAIYDX010000311.1 GCA_903925005.1 uncultured Geobacteraceae bacterium | reverse complement strand
CGTCGCCCTTCTTCGAAAGACCCGCCAGACATTCTTCAACGTCGAAAAACCCCGGTGCCTTCATTGCCCCACCTCACCACCATGATCCCGTCATTGAATCAAAGGACCGCCCTAATTGCCAGGGTTTTTGGAGGTGTCCAGCTGGCTGACGTGCTGGGAGTAGAACCCTACGAATTTCTTAAGCGACAATAAACTGATCAACCCGCGGCACTTATTAGCAAGGGAATATGCATTTTCTCAGGTCAGTGGAAAAAATCATCCATCTTTCACAGCTGTTTTACTCGGATTTTCTTACTTACAATAGCAAGTGCCATAAATTTATGGCGTGTGGTTTACTGCGTACACGTCCCCCTCTGAAAGCCATGGTCGCGGTAAATCATCATTTTTATCGGAGGCGACGAGCAAAATTGCAGTCATAGACCCTGTATCTGCAGGGATTTCAATCAACCGAACAGATTGACCTGCTGTTGCCCTTTTCCCGCTTTCTGCGACCTTCTCGGACAGACCAATTTCCCCAGTAGAAAGGAAAACTATCCGCCAAACAGAGGATGCCTTGATGGAGGTATCCTGCCTCATCCGTTGCTTTCCCCTACCGTTGCCAAGCATGTAAGCAATCTCGCTAGCAGCAGCCCCATCAGCTTGGGATAGTTCATCCAACAGAAGCAATCCATCGTTCGCTTCACTGGCCATGCCCTCAACGGCATTGTCTGTCGCACGCCAAGTATGAAGGGTGCTGCCCCAAACACTACTCGCGACACGGAGAGCTGTAGTTTTCCCACTTGATGATCCACCCGCAAAGTGAAAGCCAAAACTATCTTCCCCAATCAGGTACAGCAGAGGGCATGAAAACGCTGCAGCTATAGCAAAAGCTATTCGACTATTTCCAATTGCCAATGCAGCAACATCACGCTTCCATTCTTTCAAATCACCAGAGACCCGGAATTTATTGGTCTCAGTTGCAGTCTGGTAAATAAGTTGTTCGATACCTGTCCCCCCATATACACAGTTATGAGCGATATAAGCATTGCCATGCCAACCCAGTACTTTTACACACCTTGCTCTGTTATCTGAGCTGACTTGACTAAGAAATAAAATCAGAAGATTCTTATGGTCGTTCATTGGAGATACAAACAAGCCACCATCCAACAATCTAAAAATAATTGTACTGGGGCTTCCCGCTAATAGGTTACGCGGCATGATCCACTGATGATTACAATCGTCACAATCTTTCCATTCGAGAAGCAGACTCCAAGAGTCGCTGTTAGTGTCTCTGGTTTCGGCCAACACCTTAAAACCGCCTGATATTTTTACAGACGGAGTTTTTGAGTCCACCTGATACCAAAGACCGCTATCATTTAGACGAAATCCTAAAGGCAATTTCGTTTCAGTTTTTATCTTTGTGTCAGCCATCGTGTAATCAGTACTAGGCTCATTGACTTCCATTTCCCTAACTCTTTTAAGAACACGCTGAGCGCTTGCTTCTATCTCTTCCGGTGTTAGAGAGAACTCGTCATCTACATATTTGGCCATTATTCACGCCTCCTGCTTGTGTGCGAGAGCACGAATTGAGTCCAATGTGATTCGGGTTGACCTCCCGATTTTAACACGCACAAGCCGTTCTGATTTAAGCCCGGATTTCCCATATGACCCAAGGTTTCCGTGACGAAATAGCGTAATTCTGCTATAAGAATCAGTGTGATAGCGATTATTTTCGGGGCTAAAAATGGACGCTGCTTCGGGTGAAATAGAAACAGGTGATATTCGG
>CAIYDX010000310.1 GCA_903925005.1 uncultured Geobacteraceae bacterium | reverse complement strand
TCACCTCCCGATGAAGGGAGAATCATATCGAAAAAGAGGACGGCCTCAACAGGTCGTCACAAACTAACAGGAAGCCCGTTGATCGCTAAACTGGCAAATAAACTTGGCGCAGGCACTGGAAAATAACCCTGGCGCTTGACATATTTAAGTTTGACAATGCAGATATCCTTGTCCCTTGTGATACTCGATATTTCTATTTCAAATATGCTTTTGGGAGAAGTCGCCCGTTTCGGGAATCCCAAATATTCAACCGGGGGTGACAATAACTGGCCGTTTTACTACAGCCATTACATTTTCCGTATCAATACTGATGAGGTAATTTATCACATTGCTATCGATTACAATTGTTTGAGACCGGACCGTTATCCCTGAAAAAACCTATTTTGTGAGCAGCCTTATCTCATAGCAACACCATGACTTCAAGACGCTGCTCATATTGCCACAACAATTTGTGCCGTCAAGCAAAACCATGTCAGGAACAGTCATAAAACAAAGAAAGCAACCCTATGAAGGAGCGGCTGGAGAAAATGTATCTGGATAAGTTGGATGGAATTATCAGCAACGATGAATCCACCTGACGGAGTAACAAGTTCAGGAACGAACTGTCTGATCTGAAGCTCAGGATTGAGCAGTTGGTCGGTGAAAACGAGGGAAATATCGATAACGGGAACGCGTACTCAAACTCGCGCAAAAGACCGCTACGCTTTACTCTGCACAGATTTCGGGGAATAACTAAGATTGCTTAATTCGATGCACTCGAACTCGAAATGGGCCCATGGCAAACTATCGGTAAACATCAATAAATCCTTTGATATGATTGCGATTTCTAACCAGACCTACAAAGAAGAAAAGGCCACTTTTCCGGAGAAAAGTGACCTTTTTGAGATTTGGCGTCCCCGAGTCGATTCGAACGACCGGCCCCTTCCTTAGGAGTGGGTTTCTAGCACATATGTCCGTATACCACAAAATACTTCTGTAAACACATATAGCTTTTATATCAGATAGTTAAGATGCTCATGCGGTGTTTTATTGTAGATCCTAATCCCCTATGATATATTCAAAATGTGCTCCATGAGTGCTCCATGAAACACAGGGGATTATATGAGAGAGAACATCGGTGTTGAACTTCTTCGCAGCAGCAAGGTCAACTCAAAGGGAAAAACTTTCGAGATTTACGACACGAAACTGAAAGGCTTCACCCTGAAAATATATCCTGATACCGTCTCCAAAAGCGGAGAGATAATTTCGGGTGCAAAAACATATCTTGTCCGATATCGACTGCCAGATGGAAAACAGACCCGAACCGTCATTGGAAGGCATACATTATATACACCAGCCCAAGCTCGAGATAAAGCGGAAAAGATTCTCCGGTCAGTAAAAGACGGCAACGTGCCGAATGACAGCAAACCGATGGTCAGTACCCTCAAGGAATACCTTGAACAAGTTTATTTCCCATGGCTGAATCAGAATCTGAAAACCGGCGCCGAAACAGAGGCAAGGCTCAATTACTGCTTTCCCGACTTGATGGATGAAAAACTGCATGAAATCAGTCCCCGGATTATCGAACAATGGCGAACAAACAAGCTGAAGTCGGGACTTTCGCCAGCCAGTATTAACCGTGATATGGCCAATCTGCGTGCCGCCCTCTCCCGTGCCGTGGAATGGGAGTATCTGCAAGTTCATCCTCTCGCCAACAAAGTCAAGCCACTCAAGATCGACAAGAATCCCATTGTCCGCTTCCTTGACAGTTCGGAAGAAGCGCGACTGCTCAATGCGCTTGACACCAGAGAAACAACGATTCGGAGCGAACGGGACAGCGCCAATGACTGGCGTCGAGCCCGCGGATATAAATTGCTCCCTGACCTGAAGGAAATCACATACGTGGACCATCTGAAACCGATGGTGATACTATCATTGAACACCGGTATGAGACGTGGCGAAGTATTCAGTCTTCGCTGGAAAGATATCGATTTCAAACTAAAAATTGCCACTGTCCGTGGCGAGGAAGCTAAGAGCAGTGTGACCAGACACATCCCTCTGAATGAGTTGGCGTTAGCAGCACTGAAAAATTGGCAAAAGCAGACTGAAGGAGAAGTTGTTTTTCCAGGCAAGAAAAATGATCAATTCAATCACACCAAGAGATCCTGGCAATCGTTATTGAAGCTGGCCACCATTGACCACTTCCGGTGGCACGACATGAGGCACCATTTTGCTAGCCAACTGGTAATGGCCGGAGTTGACCTGAATACCGTCCGTGAACTGCTCGGGCATAGTGATATCAAAATGACACTGAGATACGCTCATTTGGGGCCGGAGCACAAAGCGGCGGCAGTGGGACTACTGGTCAAAAAGCCATAACTGCACGTCATCACCTGCTTCGTCATCCGAAAAAGAGAGCCGCATTACACCACAATTTTTGGCAGTTGTTTCGCATAAGGCAGAAAACGCGCAACATTCTTTCTGATCCTGTCGAGCAGTTTCCCGGCAAACTCGGTTTCCTCCCCAGCCAGCAGGCCTGACAGATTAACTGTATCCATGGCTTTGAGCAGGTTTTCAGACATTGTCGTGAGCGTTTTGGCAACAAGACGTTTTTGCAGGCCGCACCGTTCACACATCTCTGCCAATTCCCACGGCGTAATCTCTTCAGGATCAAAGGCATCACCGATTGCCATGGAAAAATCACGGTCATACTCTGCGGCATACATATCAAGGTTGAGCAGATCGTAAGCGGGTGCCATGTCAATGCCGCCTGGTCCGACGAAGAAGGAAATGTTTTTCCCGTGAGCATCGCTGTTGCCGATCAGTAGCTGAAACAGCACCCAGTTGAGCATATCCCTCAAGGCAGCTGCAGGGACCCTGCATAAACGGCATGAGGCAAAGAGATCCGGAAGATTTGCTCCCGATCTGATCACAGCGGCATCCCCTCCCTTGCCAAAGGGGCGCTCGTATTTGTAGGTCGGGGGAAGATCCAGCATCTGGCAGCCGTCGATCAAGTGCCGGCGGAGGACATGATCACCGGCCAGCTCACGGTCGAAGCGGCGCACTACCAGCACCGGCTCACCAAAACGGGTAAGAGAAACCTCTGCAACCGGCAATTTAATACCCTTTGCCAATTGCATGCAGATAAATTCGTTGATGACCAGGTGCAATGCACGGGCAGTTCCGAACTTCATTATATGTGTCGAGGCCAGATCACCCTCGCCGAACCCCATTTGTCCATCCGCCCGGATAAGCAGCGGCAGTTTATCCTGTACACCTGCGACCGAGAGTCGCGGTTTTCCATCCCATACCGCTATTGATATATTCTGGCGCTGTGTGATGCGTTCTGCCAACTCCAGGGCCGTCACCGGTCTGAAACTGGTCACTGGCTCTTCTGATGAAGTATCCCCCATTCTGAACGTTAATGCCCCGGTTGTCTCCGTGCCAATGGCTGCAACCAACCCGAAAATATTGGCTCGCGAGGTGTGCGTGGATATGGAAAGCTCTTCGAGCCACCTCCCCTCCGGAAGCAGGTTGGCAAGAAAACGTCTGACCGACTCTGATGCACACTCTCCAGGCTTCAGATGCGGAGACACGGGGAACCCTCCCCCGTCAACCCATGATGGCGCATACTCCAAGACATAACGTTCACCTTTCTCTTCGAGGATGATCTTCCCTAGATACTGGCGGTCTATGTTTACCGTGAGATGTGTAGTCACTATTTTTCCCTGGCTTCGATGCTGATGGTGATTCCCAACATGGCGCAAATATTCAGAATGCTGCTCAGTTTGACATCGCCGCCGGCGGTCTCCAGCTTGCTAAGAGTGCCTACGGCAACACCACAGAAGGCGGCGGCCTCGTGGATACTCATACCGGATTGAGTCCTTCGGGCACGCACAAATTTTCCCAATGTTGCCGCGTCAAGCAGTTGCTGGGGTGCCGGTACAGGAAGCGGAGTCACGGTTTTTGACATGATGCGATCCTTGGAAGCAATAATATTCACTTGAGTGATATTATTTCACAACCACCTTGAATAATCAACTTAAATACTATTGAGATGATATTTATATATAGAGCAAGAGGGGGAACGTAATTAATGCTATTACACTGATATTTATAGAGAAGACTGAACTCTGAAACTACGAGCAGAATACGATGATTCCGGTTTCAGGCTGGTAAGATAGCAGTCTCCAAAATATGCACTTATTGCTGCAACATCAGCAGATATCTGAGCTGCACTCACCTTTCACCTCAAACACAAAGCTGCTGTGGTTACTCTTCTTTTAAGTAATCTTTGATTGTTGCTTCTGAAGCATTTCCATCAACATTGCAACAGCCCTCAACCTTTCAGGTTCACTCATACTTGCAAGAATCCGAATAGCCTCCTTCATTGCATAACTATCATTAATGTTAGAAATAGGAGTCGATGCCATTTGACCCTTATCATCTGAAATATATTCTTCCGAAGTTCCAAACGCGGCACAAACTGCTTTTATAAATCTTGGATTTAAGGCAGCATTTCCAGAAAGCATATCTGAAACTCTATTTCTGGAATAACCTGTTGCCTCAGATATTTTGTTACAGAAGCCAGGACCTTCATTCACGCCTACGCTTTTTAGGGCATCCAATAGTCTAGTGACTTTATCAAGCTCTTTTATAGAATCTTCATAATGAGATTTATCGTCTTCTTTGTAAACCGGTATTTCCGAATTACCAAAATCGTCTTTTACCCACAAGTCTTTCAAATTCTGATCAAACCCATCTTTCATCCCGATAATTTTATTTCGATAATTAGTAACTCGACCCACGATTAGTACCCCGCTATTAATTGCACACTATAGTGCATTTTTTTCTTGATTTTGCACATTTGTGTGCTTATTATACGTCTGTAGGCTAAATTGTACTACTAATTATCATCCGCCACAAGGAGGAAAAAATGGATAACACAAGTGTATCAATAACTCTGACAGAAATCCAAGCAGCTTTATATCTAGGGATTTCAAGGGCGTCATTGCGACAGGGACGGTGCGAAGGGCGGCGAGACAACCGAATGCCTCCACCTCCGTACATAAAAATCGGAAGAAAAATCTTATATTTGCGCATTGATCTAGATTGTTGGCTGACAACGTACCGTGTTGTGCTTTGATTTTTAATCACTCCCATACTTGGATACCACTCATATGTCAATAGATGACTTATATGCTACGGAAGATGTTGAGGAACTACTCGCAGAGTTCAATAGCCCTAGAAACAGACTAACCGTTTTCAAGCCATTTGTAAGTTTTTTTGGTGATTTGAACACTGCCATAATTCTTTCAGAAATATTTACCTGGAGCTACCACTTTCGTCATCGCAAATTATCTGGGATCGGTTACTGCCGCCATAAAGTCCGTTGTTGGCCACTATAACCATTTGAAACATGTGATAATGCAACGCCAGCGCCATTTGATCGAATGTTGTTACGTCCTTGTTATATGCCGGGATAGCAAAAACATCTGAGTGATGGCGCAAGTCTGCCACTAAAGAGAGGTCTGTAGCATCATAGCAAATGGATGCTGTCAGCCAGAGCGGTTTCGAAGTCTTTTTGCCTGACCAGTTGTACCCCACCAGCCACTGACATGGCCTAAAACCCTGCACCTTTATTCCCGCAGCATTCAAGAGTTCCTCATCAGGGGCAAGATGAAACTTTCCTTGGCGTCGTACAAGTATTTGCAGCCCATGAGCTGCTGACAATTCAGGTATCACCCAAATTGCTGAATTGATCAACGGTTGGCCTGAAAACAATTCTTCATATGTCAGTCCCGCCAGAATGATGGTCTTATGGGTACGGGCAAATGGCACTAAATGTCGCTTGACGTCACGAGGGTGCACCGAAAGTTCAGGAAGTATGAGCCAATCCAACCTCCCGTCACAGCCTTTATGCGTTTCACGGAGATCAAGCATTCGTTCGATAGCTGCCAATGCAGTCGAAAGGTGATTACTGTGACGTTTACGAGTTTTAGGGTCGGAGCACGTAAGGTCTCCTGCTTTGAAATCATCTGGCGTTGGAATTATCGTTTGCATGATACATGCACGAAGAGAGCGTGAAGCAGACTGTTTAATTGGCCATGGTGCTACTAATGGGAGCATCAAGATGCCGCTCGATGACCCTCTCTTCGTTTGTAGATATTTGTGACGACTTTCAATATTTTGCCGCGTGGCTTCATAACCCCTTCTTATCCACTTCGTCATTTCCGATGAATTGCATCCTGGCCAATATAAAAGTGCTGACAACAGTCGTTCGGTCCAATCCGATATTGGTAGCCAGTCGTCACCAAAAGCGGCCTGTCCATTGAAAAAACCGTATTGTCTTTGATACCAATGACTCTCGGGTGGCCGATATGCTGATGTAGATTCTTTCCAGTGAGTAGCTTGAACCGTTTTGGTGAAGTCGACTCTTGCTGCAAGAATGAACCTTAAGAGATAGCCAAGCTGAAAGCGCCAACTATCACCACGGGCACACCACTTTGGTGGCCGATACATGGAACCTGCCGGTGATACACGGCTGGAGACAATTTTAAGATCATTGATTTCCGCAATACCATTGTCACTTGAAACGTTCAGATGCACGTCTGATGGTGTGATGACTTCCCAGTCTTTTGCAAACGGACATTGTTCGAGAAATTTCAAAGCGAACTGGAGAATGGAGTATTCGTTACGAAGCAAATAATTCGATTCACCTTTAAGTACGATTTTTGCCAGAGACACAAATCCTTCATTATCCGTTGTCAAATTGAGGCAAAGGTCATCTCTCAATCGGGGAGATATCTCTTTATAAATTTCTGGCCTCAAACTGAGGATTTCGATTGCAAACGACGGATCTCGCTCAGCAATCTGCTCCACTCTACGAGTTTTAATTCTCCCAATAAGATCTAAAGCCATTGTTTTACCGCAATATGATCGTCGCGATAGTATAGCCAATGTTGCAAAGTCAGCACCGGTTAAACCGTCACCTTCTCCTCTTAAAAAACGGATCATTTCACGATAATGACTTGTTTCTGAACAGTTTCCGGTGCGCAGAATCGGCGCACTTTTGGGATCACTTACAGCCAGAAACAAAAGCACTTGTTGCCTGAGATACCACGGCAGTGTTGCGGCAGGCAGTAAGACAAGACGGGCAGCTTCATTTCGGAGCACTTCTCTATAGGCTTCGATATCGATGCATGCGGGCAATGACTCCTGATCTTCAACTATTCCGGTTTCAGTTGCCCCAGCCCTAAATATCTCTGCCAGGCAGTACCAAGCAACTCGTCGAGGGGCTTTGCGGCGTCCACCTTTCTCTGTAAATGGTCTCAAAAGAGCAAGAACTCCCTCAAGCACATCGGTAGCAGGCCAGAGATCCAAACCAATTCTCAACAGACGAACGTTTGAAGGGTCTTCAACCCAATTTTCAACGAGTCCCAAGGCAAAGGCTCTTGCTTCATCATCAAGCTCAGCCTGGCAGCGAGCGTGACGAAAACGGCTTCCTCGATTTTCATGGTCATCCAGACCACGCTGTTTTAATGCTTCGTCGCTATCTACCAACAGAGGCCTGAGTGAACGAAAAGTGCTTCTGAAACGACCAGCTGCAAAACGTGCTACCGTTTCATCTCGAACGTCTGGAATTGGCACAAGCGTCCAACCTTGGTTTTTCGTGCGTTGCTCAGTATAGCGCTGTTGAGCTCGGATTAGCCCTTGCACAGCATCCAAAATTTCTTCACCACCAATGGCGTCAAAACCACCAGAAATGGCACCCTGAATGCGCTCCATTTTTCGGCTTTGCTGTACCAAGGGCCGCTCATCACCTCGGAACGCCGCCGCTCGTGTTTTTTTTACGTTAGGACTCAATCCGTTTGCATGTTGATGTAAGAGATTCTGCAGCCAGGCTGTTGACTGTATTTCGATAGATTTGAGATTAATTTCAGTATCCACGGTGAGAACTATTCGCAGATCGTCCACATAGCGGCAAATATCCTCAATACGAATCCCAGGATCAATCTCCTGGGAAATCGACATCCGTAAGGCCTGATCTAAATCTATTAGCGCAACATTTGCCAAAAAGCCTGCAGCTATCAGTCCCTGCGGAAGTGCGACCCTTGAAAAATCCAAAAGCTCTGACTGTTTGGCGTAACCAGCGACTTCTTCGGAATCTTTTTTATCCCATCTCCAATTATACAGCCTATCTGCAAAATCGAAGAACTCTATATCGTCTTGAGGTTGCTTCAGGGAGTGGATTTTATTCGAAAGAAGTTCTGGGCTGACTCGGTCATAGAACTGGCGCAAATCAAGGTGAACTACAACAATTCGAGCGCCATCGGCTGAAGGTAGAGACTCTGCAACTACTTCAGGTCGGGACAGAAATGTTCGATAGTCTTGAAAGTAAGCTCGATAGAGTTTTCCTGCTCCCCACCGGTGGTGTAGCTTGCCGTTTGATGCATCACAAAAGAGACGATTACCGTACGAGATAACTTGATTTCGCGTATCAACAGATGAGATTGGATCTCGTGGGTCACCCTGAAGGGTTTCTACTCTGTCTGCCAGGCACATCATTACTGCTGTTGCTGCGACTTGATCCTTGAGACTTACATGAGCTAAAGGGCGAAGTTTGGCGGCTGTTTCACCCTTTTCGACTGGCCCCCAACATCCAGTGACAGAATCCACTCGCCACTGTTGGCTTTTGGGGGCAGGAACGATGCGGAGAGGATCATTGACCCACTGTTCAGGGTTCTTAAGTTTATCTGCAAGATCAGCAAGAAAACGGGGAAGATTTACAGCGGTGCGGTCCAGGTCAAGCGTGTCAGAGTACCAGTTGTGATAACGTATATATGATGATGTCTTTTTCCAAGCTTGAACGAGAACGTATTCTTCACTCAGCAAACTTAATTTCGGTTCAAGCAATTCAGGAATCATGACCTCTCCTCACGAGGCGGATGACAGCACCGTGGGTCAGCCGGTGGTGGGTCGAGGGTGCTGACGAATGGTTGACCTGTCCGCTGTGCATCACTCAGAGCATCGTAGAGAGCAAGTATGGTTTCTTTGGTGCGGTAACGGCTGTGTTGTGCTTCGTCCCTGCGTTTGACTATAGGGAACGTTTCCATGATGTAATCAACATCACCGTACTCGATACCGTAGAGATGGAAGAATGCAGCGTCCAGTTCGCAACGCAATTGAAAACGACGGTCCTCGTCCCAGATAAACGGCGGGCCATCGAATCCGCAGTCCCTGGCAAATGGAGCCAAGTCCCATGCTGTATAGGTCAGTTCCAGTACTCGTGGGAGTAACCAATCGTTCAATGGCCTACAGGCGTCCAACCAAGAATAATGTTGAGAATATGTTGTGGGAGGAAGGACGGGGAGTTGATAAAAAACATAGTGCATCAGCTTGATAGTTCCCATTTTTTGCCTGGTGCAATAATCAAACACGAAAGAATTCAGGCTCGCTACTAATGCAAACAAATCATAACGATACTGTGGTGGAGTTACAATTATGGGGGCATTGTCATGGATAGCATGAAAAGGGAGAATCGTTGCCAAAACGGTTCGTTCGTTAGTAACAGCTGTTATTGCCTTGAAGGCAGCATAATAATCAGTCCGATGCTTTCTTTATATTCCGCAACAGACACTGAATGAACCCAGTATTCTGGGGTTGGAACAAAAGTCGGATCTAAGCGGTCTGATATTTGGCAAAGTTGTGGCTGCCCGTGACGGCCCATATTGTCAGTGAAAAGAACGTTAGCAAAACGATGGTCAAAGGGCATAAACATTTTCCCTTCAATAAGAGGCAGGTATTCTTCATCATTCTTCCGGAAAATATTTCCATCTAGGCTCCATCCTTCAGTTTCCAGTTGATCTCGTGAGCGAAACAAATGTGAATCATTGGCCATATGAAACATTGTAGTCAGCTTAATGCCCCATAAATTTTGGGGTGGAAGACCCTCCTGGATTAGCACGGGTACTCGCCTATAAATTGCTTTAGTAAGCTCTGCAGTACGGCGACTACGAAAGATAGGGCAAGTTCTGGTGTTTGGATTGAGAAGCAAAATATCCTGTGCGCTTAAGGTGAAGCGGCGTTCTGAATCCTGTAAATCTTCTACTGAATGAGCAAAGAAGATGAACTCTGCAGTATCACGCGCTTCTCTACCAACTGGGAGTGCACGTCCCGAACCAACAGTAAAGAGGCAAAATTTGTAGCTACTATGTACACTGGGGAAAAGACCCTTATTCTCGAAATCAAAGAGAGTAACTAATGAATTGCTCTCGACTGCGCAATCCGGTTTTTCTGGACAGTGAATCCGGTTTTGACTGGACAGTGAATCCGGAAATTACTGGACAGTATTTTTCCCCAATTCTTTCTGCCGTG
>CAIYDX010000309.1 GCA_903925005.1 uncultured Geobacteraceae bacterium | reverse complement strand
TTAAGCTCAGGCCTGCTTGTAATTGAATGTTGTTCTTTTTCATGAGTACCCTCCTGATTCTTGATATCAGGAGAATAGCAGATACATGCGACAGAAAAAGTCATACTGAAAACGCAAGCGCTCTTTTAGAACGATTCAGGACATGTTTTCTTCCGGCTCTCCTCTCTGTATTTATTTCATACCATGTGCAAATTTCTTATTGTAAATGTCAACCGATCTAAAGTTTGTGCGTTTAAATAGGTAAGATCTTTGCTTTAACTAAACCACCTCAAAGGAGAAGAATCATGAAAATAACGCTTGGAATTATCGCAGTAACTTTCGTAATGGCATTATATAAAAAAACCCTGAACAATGTCGGCCTGGAGTCCGCTGCTCAGGGGAATGAATATATTGACTAACGATCCACGTCCATTAGGAATCAATTTTGTAAATTACATGAGAACTAAAATGAAAAAGCTAATCATTATAGCCATGATATTTGTGACGTGTGCGGGTTGTTTGCCTTATGTGCCTCCAGAACAAGGTCATGAACACGAAGACAAAGTCATATTTGATTTTACAAAACATCCAGACATGCATTCTCACTTGGATTCCTGCCCAGAACATGAACAGCAGGAACAAGAAGGAAAATGATAAAACATCATCTGATGAATGGGCGATCCCTCTTTCGAACATCACTACGAATCTATCATTGCATTAAACCTACGTACAATACCTGTTCTTATCGATAAATGAGAGGAGAATGATAATGGAAAACCATGCCAGAAAAATATTCGCACTATTAGCAGTTTTAACGGTGGTAGCTCTCTACGGTTGTGCCGGAAGTGGTGGAGATGCGGGAAGTAGTACGGCAACTTCATCTGTGGCCAAATCCACCAGTGTTACCGTCACTGATGCATCAGCACTTGATTACAGTCACGTGTATGTAACTGTAACCCAAATTGCCTTTCACACGGACAACAATGCCGGGTTTAATAACTACAGCTCCAGCGGCGCAAACGGCTGGCAGACTTTCAGGCTTCCAACTCCGGTAACAATCGATCTGGCAACATTGGTTAATGGCAAGATGTACGCCGATTCGACAACCGCCGGCGCACTTTTCAACGGGTTAACTCTTCCGTCCGGAAGATATCAGCAAATTCGTATATTCCTGGCGGCAAGCGAGGATGCTTATATTGGCTCAATCCCCGGACTCACGTACAACAATGAGGTGCTGATCGCCGGAGATTCCACCCAGTACATTCTACGCGTCCCTACTCCTAGCGAAGGAATCAAAGTACTTCCGGAATCTCCGGTAGTTGTTGATGGCACTTCCGATGTCAAACTTGCATTAGACTTCAACCTGGCAGATGATGTCGTTCAAACGTCACCTGCAGGCACCACAGAGTTCATTCTAAAACCGCGGCTCGGCTTTTTCGATATGAATTCCGTTGGTGCTGTGACTGGCGCGGTTTCTTTTGGGAACCTGTCTACGTCACGTTTTATTATTAAGGCGGAACAGGTTAAGGCAGGAACTAATTACCGAATCACGCGGCGCCTCACATCTGTGGACAAAACAACCGGCGTGTTTAACCTCTACCCATTACCGGTTTTTGGAAATAACACCACTGCTTCCTACGATATACTGTTACGGGGACTTAAAGTTCAGACCGCTATAATAAAAAAGGTTACGGTACACAAAGGAGCTTCCATAGCTTCAGGAGCCGTAAAACTAGGAACAATTACAATGCAACCCGGAACTGATTTTACGGTACAGCTTAAATCGCAGATACATCCGTCCGGTTCTTGGATCAATTTTTATCAGACGATAGCAGGGGACACGAATCTCTATGAGGTCCGCTATGATCATCTTGACCCGTACCTGGGGGTTCTGCCAAAACCATTTGCCTTATCAAGTGCGCCTTTACAGGTGGCAACTTACGATAGCGTATCCGGGACTGTCGGTGCTTTTACATCAGATACTTCCGGCCAAGGGAAATTCACCGTTATTTCAGACGCAAATCGATACAATCGCGGAGGACAGACAACTGTTGCAGTTGCTCCCGGATTTACTGCCTTGTACAATAACTTCATCCCAAATGCTCCTACTACAACGGTGCCTAACTCGATAAACACCAACATTTCGATGCCACCAAAATTTAATGGAGCATTGACTACAGGGCATCTGTTTGTCACTGAAGGCGGTCTGATTCTTGACAGTTACAACATCAGTAGTGTTATGACTTCAAACGGTGGCTCTTTTAAAATCGATGGGCTACCTGGAGGAACACCTACCAGTCCACTCGCAGGTTCGTACTATGGGGTAACTGTATTAGGATGGGGAGGTAGTAAGCTTGGTTCTGCAACTGTAAACCATCTTGATCTGACAACTGGTAATGCAGCGCCAACTATGAACTTGAGATAATGCGTAGTTGAATTATTGGAAATAAAAGGGTGGAAGTTTCTAAATTGATGCTTCCGCCCTTTTTAGCCGCTAAAAGGACAATAATGTCTCTTATACGTTTTTAGCAGGATGGGCAAGAGCAACCTAATACCGTTAAGTTGGGTAGATTATGAACATAATAAATGAAAAACCTTGATAAATCCTTATTTAGATCGTTTTTGTTGCCGATAAGTGAAACACCCATTGTAGTATTTGTTTTCATTTTTAGGGGATGATAATTAGCGTGAATAAGACCTTCTTCTTGTTCATAAAGACAGATCGTTGTTTATGCTTATTGCTGAATCGCTTCTAGCATGCTCTTCGCCGCTAGCGGGGGGGGGTAATTTGAAATTTGAATGTGATTTTCCATGACGAGTAATTATTAGGATTACTGACGGCTAGTAGCATGTCAATACCTGTCAACTATCTTAATAGTGACTCACAGCTACAGATGCCAATTTAACCGCACCGGATAGCTGAACTAACAAGGAGATTGTCATGAAAATGCTTATTTGCGCACTTTCAATCACTGCGCTTATCGCAGGTTGTAATGGCGGAGATTCTTCGGTAACCTCGTCTCCAAGTTCAGTTGTCACAGACTCTTCAGCTTCTATAGTTCCTCCCGTATTGAAAGACGCGGTCGTTACAGGTGAGTTAATTGTCAAGTTCAAATCTTCCGTATCTTCTGAAGTTGCTAAAACTACTCACAAATCAGTAAGTGGCAATATTGGGAGTGCAACGGTTATTCAGGAGTTCCCTGATCTTGGGATTTCGCATATTAAAGTACCGACTGGTTTATCTGATGCCGATGCTACCCAGATTTACCTAAATTCCGGAAATGTTGAGTATGTCGAGCCTAATACGATCATCAACATTCAATCAGCTCCTGTTGTTCCTACAGCTCAATACTATGCAAATTATCAATGGAATATGCCAATGATATCTGCTCCTGTAGCATGGGAAACCACAGAAGGTTCCGCGTCAGTTATCATTGGTACAATAGACAGTGGCATCGATTCAACTCACCCTGACCTTGCTCCTAACTGGTCTGGTTACTGGTACAATGCAATTCCCGGTTCCAGTACGACTGCGCCGTTTGATGATAACAGCCACGGTACGCACGTAGCAGGCATAATTGGTGCCCAGGGTAGTAATAAGTCAGGCGTCGCTGGAGTAAATTGGAAAACCAGGATTGCTGCTTGTAAGTTCATAGCTGCCAATGGGACAGGCTCTACCGCCAATGCCATTGCTTGTGTCAATTACTTTAATGGATTGAGATCAAAAGGTGTCAATATAGTTGCGGTAAATAGTAGCTGGGGGTCATCTACTTACTCTCAAGCGTTATCGGATGCAATGGCTGCAGAACCACGTATTCTCCATATCGTTGCAGCCGGTAATAGTAGTGTAAGTGATGATTTTTCACCTTTTTATCCTGCAGCGTTTCAATTACCTAATCTGATAAGCGTAGCTGCAACAAGCCAGACAGATGGGTTGTCATACTACTCAGATTTCGGCCGTCACACGGTAAGTGTCGGTGCGCCTGGCGACTATATTTTAAGTACAATACCTGGCGCAACTTATGGAATAAAATCCGGTACGTCAATGGCCGCTCCTCACGTGTCAGGTATCGTCGGTCTTCTGTACGCTGCAAACCCATCCATGACTCCTGTTGTCGCTCGAAACACCGTAATTTCATCGGGTGATCTTAACACTTCATTAAACGGCGGTTCAATTTCGAGTAAACGTGTTAACGCCGCCTCTGCGTTGGCTTGTAGTAATAAGCCATTATTTTCGTTGGTTAAAATTCCTGCAATGCTGACGGTGGGTACACCTGCAACTTTCACAGTTTTAAGTGTTGATTGCGCAACTCCTGTCGGTCCGATCACTGTAACTTCAAGTGCCCAAAATAAAACTTTTACTGTCAACAATACTGACGGTCTTGCTACCTTCACGTATACACCAACATCAACAACTGATACGTTGAAATTTTCTTCTACCGCCGGTAGTGATATGATTACACTGTCTCCTCCTACGATAACCTCTGTGATTCCAGCCTCATTTACTAAAGGCCAGGTTGTCTCAATTCAGCTCGTTGGTGCTGGCGGTACAATGCCTTATGTTTTTGCTGCAGCATCATTGCCAACAGGTCTAACTTTGACTTCTGCGGGAAAATTGTCCGGTACAGTCTCCGCAACAGGTACATTCAACTCGAACTTTTTAATTATGGATTCGAGATCTGTGCAGACCGTCAAATCAATACCTATCACCGTTAACGCTGCACCTGCCATAACAACTACCTCACTTACCTCTGGAAATGTTGGCATGACTTTTAGCCAAACATTAACTGCAACAGGTGGCACCGCGCCTCTTGCGTGGAAATCGACTTCAAACGTTTCTGGTCTTACCCTGACTGCAGGTGGTGTTTTGTCAGGAACACCCACTACAGTAGGTACAACATCTTATAATCTTACAGTCACTGACGCAAATGGTGTAACAGTAACAGTGACTCTGCCACTTATAATATTAACTAAACCAACAATCACAACAGCTCTGTCATCATATGAGCAGGGGCAGGCTGTTTCAATCCAGCTAGCAGGCAGTGGTGGTACATCCCCGTACAAGTATTCAGGCACTGTACCTTCAGGCTTAACACTGTCCAGTTCCGGCTTGATTTCAGGTACACTTTCAGCGTCCGGGTCTGTTGCCAGCTCAATTACAATTACTGATGCTAAAGGCGTAGCAGTAGCCACTCCATTCACATTCTCAATTGCGTTGGCACCAAAGATTACAATTGCATCCCTAGCAGCAGGCAAAATAAATACATCCTACAGTGTTACATTTGCAGTAGCAGGTGGAACTTCAGCTTACACTTGGACTTCTGCCACACCTGTCCCAGGGCTCACACTGAGTTCGTCTGGCGTCCTTTCGGGAAAACCTACTACGGCTGCTTCATACTCATATAGTGTGAAAGTTACTGATGCAAAAGGTGTCAGCGCATCAATAACCCTTCCGCTTACAATCACTAAGTCATAAATATTTCGTCTGCGGTTACAGATGATGCAGGTCAGTGTAAGTGAAACTATGTTGATATTCTAGCCGCCTTGGCGCATACAAGTTCTCAAGCTGGCCCCTTATGTAAATATAGCTATATATTTTTCAAAAATTACCGACTATTATGTCGTTAATTTCCTACGATCTGGATCTATGAGGTTATTAGCTATTGCGAAAGGAGGTGAATATTAGTTACCACAGCCAGTAGGAATGCCAATAAAATCATTTACATGAAAGGAAACAGGTATGAGCATATCAAGTATTAATTCTAACAATCAGCTTTACCAAACTTTATATCAAACGCAGAACTCAGCTTTGAATTCACTTGCCACTCCAAGTTCAACGAGTTCGCAAAGCACCCAAGGGACTCAAGCCGCCAGCTCGTTCACTCAGATGCTGCAAACTCTCGGCACTGATTTGCAATCTGGTAATCTGCAGAGTGCACAACAGGACTTTACTCAGCTTCAGCAGTTGCTCCAAGGTATTGGCTCTAACCAAAACGGCAGTCAAACACAAGTGCACCATCACCGACACCATCACAGCGATAGCAGTGCCGCCAACAGTTACCAGGCAAATGCCGGCGGCCTAACGACACAAGGGATTAGCAGCACTTCGCAAGGACAGACATCCTCAACGACAGCTTAATTTCAAGTATATTTGTTAAATTGACTGGACCCAAATGGGAAGTCTACTGAATACTGACTGACAGAGGTATTCAACCAATTTTATGATGTTTATTAGTAATAAGGTCACTTTGTCTATAGAGTGGCCTTATTTATTTTTCCGAGTTTACTGGCATAATTATAATATCCATAATCAATCCATACTTTCTACACAATTAAAGACTACAATCGTACACAGGTTGTGTGAGAAAGAAAAGGCACCTGCCCTTTTGGAATTTATTGGAGGCAATTGTGAAAAAGCTTACTTGCTCATTTTTGATGATTACTATTACTATGTTGTTGTTTGCAGCATCTGGACAGGCTTATAGAGGCGGTTGGGGGCCTGGCTGGGGCTGGGGGCCTGTTGTAGGACTCGGCCTTGGGGTCGGACTAATGGAGTTATCGCACCCATATTACTATCCAAGTTATTACTACCCGCCACCTGCTGTAATCGATCAAGTCCCAACTACTATCTACATGCAGCAGGCTCCACAAACTGCTCCTTCACCGCCAGCGGAGCCCACTTACTGGTATTATTGCCAAGATTCTCAAAGCTATTATCCATATGTTAAGCAATGTCCTAAGGGCTGGATGAAAGTTGTACCAACTCCACCAGCTCCAAGATGAAATGAAGAGGGGACCATTATCATGAGATATCTGAAGCGTATCGTAATTGGAATGCTTATGCTGATTGCTACTGGATGCGCAACGGCCATGCCACAGGGGCCAAGTGTAATAGTACTGCCAACTCAAGGTAAACCGTTCACCAAGTTCCAGGAGGAAGATGCCGATTGCCGTAAATGGGCAGAAAAGTCTACTGGAATATCACCAGCAGAAGCCAAAAACCAGAGTACTCTTAGTGGTGCTGCAATCGGTTCTGTGCTTGGGGCTGGAGCTGGAGCCCTGCTAGGTTCTGTAAGTGGTAATGTTGGAGCTGGTGCTGCTGTAGGAGCTGGTGCTGGCATGTTAATGGGGACAGCTGTAGGATCTGACGCCGGAAAAGTATCAGCCGCAGAAGCCCAACGGCGCTATGATCTTGCATATTCACAATGCATGTCTTCCTACGGGAACCAGATAAGCCAACCAGCTGTTCCTGAACCAAGACACTATCATCGGCAACGAGTAATTGTCGTGCCTGCGGAGCAACCGCCAGTATATTACGCACTTCCGCCACCGCCGGTTTATCAGACTGCTCCAGTATATCAGCAGCCGCCGCCACCGCCGGCCTCATCTGCTCCGGTTTATCCGCCGCAAGGAACGCCGCCACCGGCACCTGAATATTCTACATCTCCGCCGAACGGAACAATGTTGGTGCCGTCGGCAGGTAGTTATTATCCGTCACCACCAGGAAGATAGTCGTATCAAATAGGTATATCTCCTGGCTTAAATCTCAGTATTTTTCCAGTCTCTTGGGGCGATGAGAGTAATTTGCGGACATTTACTGAACGCGCACTAACTAGCGGATTTTCCGCTATTTCCGACGAGGTGATTCATTCTAATAAAGAATCTTTATTCCTCATGTTTAAGTTGGTCAATGGCGCGAACATGCTGTGCACTACTCGTCGTCTGCTTCCTTTGTTGCAACAATGCCTTTAGTGCTGCGAACGATGAAAACCGAACTGTTGCAGTAAGCTATGTTGTTCGCAGTCTTGGTTCGGATATCGGTACGGTACGCGCAAATACCGTTGGTACGGCTAGTGATAACGATTTTCACGCTGATGTTAATGTGATTGTCCGCTTATGGTTATTAAACTTTTCATTTACGAGCAGCGAGAGTGCCAGTATCCGTGGCGGCAAATTGGTGAGCTACAATAAAATTATTGATACTAAGGGACAGCGCAGGGAGATAACCGGAAAGCTTAATGGTGATATATTTAAAATAGTAATTCGTAATGGGGATAAAGAGGAACGCAAGAACATTCCGGCGACAGGCTATATAACCACCAATATAGAATCTCCTGAGATGACGCTGACTCCAGGGGAGGTCCGTAGTGTGCGGATTGCTGATCTGGAAAACGCTGTCATTGTTGATAGAGAGTATCGGTATGTTGCTGAAGAACATGCTGAGATCGACGGGCGGGACATCCGTGTCATGGTGGCTGATTTTGCCGACAAATTCGGCGAAGGCAGGCGTTGGACAGCTATAATCGGTGGGTTTCCTATTGTATTAAGGCAAGAAGGCAAAGAAAAAACGGGGCTGTTTAATCCCTCCTACAAAGTGCGACAGACTAGAATAGCCCTTGATTAACAAGTAATAATACCTAGATTTTTAGCAAGGTTCACAGAATGTAAATTGAAGCACAAACCATTTATTACTTTTATATGCAAAAACAGCGAGGTTATCAGAACCATCTTATCTATAAATGTAATGGTAAAGCAATTAAATCAGCTGAATAGCAATTTAGTATTCAACTTTTTCCAGATGTGCTGATTAGACCTCCAAAGTTGAAGCACATCCGGAAGTAAAGACCTCCTAGCGATAGGAGGTCTTTATTTAAAAACTCATTTTGGCCAGAAGTGAATTATGGAAATTAAAGTTATCGGAACTGGGGCAGTGTGACCACCAAGCTGCGAAAAGTGCCTGATAGATGATTCTTTACATTTAGACGGTTTGTCTTTGCATATATGTGAGCGAGAAATTATGAATACAGCCGAATATCATACAAGCCGATATTTCATCGGCATGAGGGTTGAAGTTAAGATCCCACTTCTTAATAATGATATTTTCAGCGATTGGGCAATCGTCAACGAAATAAACGAAGACCTTGTTTCGCTCCAGCTGTCACGTGACATTCTGCCTGAAGGAGTCAGTTTACATGTTGGTCAGGAATTAACAATAAATAGTCAGAGTGACGGTAATTCTTACTCTTGTCGGGCATATTTAGTTAGTAAAGGGCATGAGCAAGACTTACTACTCCGTTTTGCCAGTGAGAGAGCCTCAAATCAATTGCGCGAGTTCTACAGGGTTGATGCCTTTCTACCGATAAAATTCTACGTCTTATATGACCAAAACCCCGCTAATGTAAAAAATCTGTGGGAAGCCCAGCGAAAACAGCGCCGTGATGAAGAAACAACCCGAGAGCGGCAGAGATTTGAAGCAAACAAAATTCGGCGCCAAACCGAAGAACGTGAAAGAATGCATAATATTCATGGAGTTCATTTTCCAAGGGAATCTGGTGCAAAATATCAAGACAAACTCCAAGAAATACCTCAAAATAATCAGTACTATGAAACCTGGGGAGACGTAACTTCGCTGGCTGTAAATATTAGTGGCGGCGGATTGAAGATCTTCATAAACATGAAATTTAACCTTGATGAATTGATTTTGCTGGAGGCATATGTACCATCATCACAGTCAATTGTAGATATTATAGCGCGTGTGGTCTTTAGCGATGACGACAAAGCAACTGAAAATAGTAAGTTTGGCAGCACCGCAGTGCAGTTTGTGTTTATCGACGAATCCTCCCGTTCTGCAATCAACAGCCACATCAGCAATATCCAGCTAAGACGAATTCGACATTTTAAAGGTTTTGCTGATGTTGATCTCTATAACAAGTATGTCTCAGTACCTGGAAAACATTATGCGTATATCGATACCATTGACGTCTGTGAAGATACGGATAATCTTGAGCAGATACGTAAGTTCAAGATTCAGCAATTGCTACTAGTATTATTATTTGTTTGCATCATATGTTTGCTATTATCCAATTTTCATAGCTATGAAGTCAAACGTCCAAAAAACGAGATTCAGAATATGTTTGACAATAGTATTACAAAATTAAAGAAGGACTAAAGTGCCCCCTATGAAACCACATTAGATCTCACCCCACCATTTACGCAAAAGTGTCGACAGAACCAAAAGCGGCAGTTGCATTCCCATCGATTGAGTTCGCATTTGGATCAATACTTTGGCCAGCAGAATCTTTACCGTTAAATGTGAACACAAGATGGCTTGGATCAATTACGGCATCCCCTGTACTATTCTGTTTGAGCATAAAACTTACAGTCGCCTCCTTAGTAATAGAATTATATATTACC
>CAIYDX010000308.1 GCA_903925005.1 uncultured Geobacteraceae bacterium | reverse complement strand
TGTACATAGCGGGAGATCAGTATCAATCAGGTTAAATTATGGGTTGTTGAAAAGTTCCATATTCCAGCCATGAAGCAATGTTATAATACCGTTATACCAATTTCAAATTAAAGATGAAATCAAGGCGGCGAGGATTGAGGCGCCGAGGCGTACTAATCAGTACGTTGAGGTGCCGAAGACGAGCCAACGATGATAGCGCTTTGATTTGGAATTGGAATTACATCTCAGCTTCAGTCATGGAGGTGTCGATCAGGGCGATATGACACTCCTCCCCAGAGGTGCTGATAGTCGCTCCAACCTGTACGCTGATAGGAAGATCCACATTGTTCAGAATCACCATATGGCAGGCATCCTTGCCGCGGGCGTTGAACATCTTTCCCAGGAAGGCGGTGAAGGTGGAACGATATTCTTCCGAAATGAACTGCCCGATATTTCGCTCAATTAACAGTGAGCGCTCGATCCTCAGCAGATTGGAAGCGGTGAGATTCAAGGCACTGATGGATCCGTTTCGGTCGAGCGTGAAGTATGCGACCGGAGCAGCCTCGTAAAGGTCGGTGAACTTTTTCAAAGCGGTCTCTACCTCATATTTTGCTGTTCGCAGCAGTTCGTTTTGCATCTCCAGCTCGATCTGCCGGACCTCAAGATCATGGAGCAGCAACTCTGTTGCTTCTTCTGACCTGGGCGGTTGTGATTCTGCTGTTTTTTCACTTAACCGCTCTTCCGCATATTGGTGCAGCCCGGGGTGAGCTGTTAATAAACTTTTATCATTGTCGATTCCCATTGTTTGCTCTCTTGTCCTGGTCCGGATTATCGGTATAAGGGGCGCAGAAAATGCTGATTTACCGTTTTTAAACGTAGGGGTAAAGCAAACGCTTCACCTGCTTTACCCTTGTTGGCACCGATTCAAAGGCGGGCGAAGCAGATGAAACTTGCTTAGCCCCTACAAGCCAAAAACCTGGTCAAAGATTATTCGATAGTCATACGGTTATTGACATCTTTCACGCCGTGTACATCGTTGGCGAGTTTTGTAGCAAGATCTTTTTCCTGTGCATTTTTGGCTTTGCCATACAGTGTTACTACGCCATTCTTAGTCTCGACCTTGGTGTTGATGGCACTGGTCGAACGATGATAGAGCAGCGTTATCTTTACTTGACCGGTGATGGAGGAGTCATCAATTTTTTCACCGATTGTTTGCGCATTTCTAGAGTGATTTGATACGGACATTTTATTTACGACGTCTATAACCCCTTCGACATCCTTGGCGTATTCGGTCGTCAACTCCTTTTGTGCTTGACTGACAGCTTCACCTTGCAGGGTTACGATGCTGTTTTTGACGTTAACTTCGGTTGAAAGGGCGCTTACGCTACGATGAAGTGAGAGCGTTACCTTCACTTTGTCACGGAGCCATGCATCGGAATTTACAAGAGGAGGAGCACTTTTGATTTCCAGTCGGTTGTCCACACTCTTGACGCCGGGAAGACCTGCCATGGTCTCCTGAGCCAATGATTTATGGAAGGTTTCAGTAACAGTGCCGGACAAAACAACATTGCCGCCGGTGGACTTTATTTTGATTTCATCTTGTTGAAGGTAGGTTTTGAACACATACGACTGCTTGGCCGATGATTCGATGCTGCTATCCATCTTTTCAGAGATGCTGTCAGCATAAACCGGTACGCCGAAAGAGAGCAGAGCAGCAGCCAACAAAATTGGTAGTGAATAAAGTGCGTTCATGAATAGTTCTCCTTTTAAAAGACAATCCCTGATAAACCGAATACATGATTTGATAGCAAATAAACGCAACTTACGTGCCAGAGAAATGTCTTGCATGCTGTTTGTATAACTGTTTGATATGAGATGAAAAATCTAATGTTGGCGGGCAGGATGTGCAGGAGGCCGTCAATTAAACCGTCATGTTTAACATAACTGCCATATTTGAAGGGTGAAGAAAGACATATAGTAAATTGAAGGATATCGGCTTTTACTTCCAGCGGTGAATCACACGGTACTCAACTCTTCCCCCGGAAGTTTTTCCCATTCGCCATGGTCGTTCCAGCGCATGATACTGTGCAGTTTGAGCGACACCCGCGAGTTACGTGGATCAAGTTCGTGATAGGGTGGGAGGTTGAAGTAGTAAAGGCGGGTCTCGGCTCCGAAACGAAGCCGGCATACCGGCGCACCGTCGAAATCGTCGGTCCTGAATTCTCTGGAAGTGTGCTTCCCGACTTTATGGTGCCGATTTATCACCACGTATGAATGGCCATAGCCGGATGTTGGTGAGACCCCCTCAAGAACAGTCTCGCTGGAGCTGTTGCCGAAGATGGTCACCGTTTCCCGTACCCCTGGAGTGTCTTCCAGATACTCGCCGTAGAAACCGCTGATTACATCCCGGTAGGAGTTGTGTTCCGGCTTTGGATTGCACTGAATGACGAAAATAGCGTCGAGTCCCTGGCGAGTGGTGAAAAAGAGCTGGTTAGCGTGATCTATGATCTGTTTGATGTTAGATGAGTAAAGGTTTCGGTAAAGGTAGTCGAGACAGATCAGTGCCATGAAATTGAAACAGGCCGGTTGGCTGTGGAAGAAGTAGAAGTGGCGACCCTTGTATAGATCATGGTACTTGTCCAACAGCTCTTCGGCGTGGAACGGGTGGCTTTTTGCCTCCAGAAAGACGCGCAATTTGCCGGTAGCTTCTTTGATGGCAATACAGCACCAATTGACCGGCATTTCAAGAACATTGCCACCTTCGATATCCCGATCAACCGCCTCGATGACATCACCGTTGTCGTCACGGAAGCGTTCCAGCAACTCCCGGTATGTCTGAAGACGTATCGGTTCTACCCCGAAGATGGTTACCGTGTTGGGGCGAAAATTTCGACCTATTATATCCAACGTTTCATCGAAACGGTTGAAGGGGAGTGCAGCTTCCGGAAACATCAGGAAGTGGAGTTTTTTAAGATTTCCTTCCCCTTCTATGACCATGTCAAGTATGCCGCGAATCTGAGCCCATTTTTCCTCCGGATCAGTCAGCACAAAGCCAAGATCCAACTTGCTGAGCCGATTGGGAATCTGAGCCACCATGCAGTGCAGATGCTGGCCCAACGAAAATTCGAGGTTAACTATTTTATCAATGATTTGTACCATAAATTGTCTCTATTAAATATTTTCCGGTTCAGGGAAAATTTTCCCCAAGATAAACCGCGTACCCTCGGGCATTTTATAATTAGATAACTCTGCTTGCGAAACCCAACGTGTCTCGGCCACCTCAACGTCATTGTGGATGATATCGGTGCTGAGTGGATAACAGCGATAATATAGTATGACGAAATGATACTTGTCCTCGCCAGGGGTGACATGCTCGAAAACATCGAGCAGATTCCGGACCTCGACTACCAGCCCGACCTCCTCCAGCACCTCTCGCTGAATCGCACAAACGATCTGTTCCCCCAGATCGATCTTTCCCCCGGGCATAACCCACTCACCCTGAAAAGGGGGGACATTCCGCTTGGTCAAGAGGACCTTACCGGCGGCGTCGGTGATCACCGCGACCACGGAGGTGACCACGTGATCTTTTTTGAATTTAGGCTTAGGCATGAAGTCTCTGATCCAGTTGTTAATTAATTTACTGTCTTAATATACCATACTTACGCATCCGGGCGCGAAGGGTGCTGGCGTTCAGGCCGAGAAGAACTGCGGCTCCGTTTTTTCCCTCGATGCGCCAGCCTGTTTTTTTGAGTACTTGAATGATATGGTCGTGTTCAAGTTCGACAAGAGCTTTGACTTCACTACCCGTCGGTTCCTCAGGTTTTCGTATGGTATCGAACCGGTCCAATACTTGAAGTGCGGAACCCTGGCTGATTATTACCGCCCGCTCGATAACACTTTCAAGCTCCCGCACGTTGCCGGGCCAGTGGTATTCCTGAAGAGCATTCAGGGTGTCTTTTGATACGGTATCGATCTTCTTGCCGATTTTCTTATTGAATTTAGCGACAAAATGATTGATGAGCAGCGAAACGTCTTCCTTACGCTGCCGGAGCGGCGGCATCGTGATCGGAAATACATTAAGCCGGTAAAAAAGATCTTCCCGGAATGTGCCGTTCTTGACCTCTTCCGCCAGATTCCGGTTGGTTGCTGCGATGATCCTGACATCGGTCTTAATGGTGCGGGGACTCCCCAGACGCTCAAACTCGCCATCCTGAATGACTCGCAGCAGCTTGGATTGCAACGCCAACGGCATTTCGCCGATTTCGTCGAGAAATATGGTGCCGCCGTCGGCCAGTTCAAAGCGCCCGATCTGCTTGGTATCGGACCCGGTGTACGCCCCCCTTTCCCGCCCGAAAAGTTCGCTTTCCACCAGAGCCGCCGGCAGGGTAGTGCAGTCAACCGTTATCAATGGCCGCCCCTTCCGGGTACTGCTGCTGTGGATGGCGCGTGCAATCACCCCTTTGCCGGTGCCGGTTTCGCCTAGGAGCAGAACGGTTGCATTCATCGGCGCCACCTGCTCGACCTGAGAAAATACCCGTGTAAGGACATTGCTTTGTCCGATAATCTCGCCAAAGTTGTAGCGACGGTCAACCTCCTGCTGCAGATAGGTGTTTTCCGCTTGAAGCCGGTCTTTCAACTGTTTGATTTCCGTATAGGCGCCACGGAGCGACTCTTCCGCTTTCTTGCGCTCCGCTATCTCCTGGGTAAGCTGCTTATTGGAACCGGTCAGTTCTCGCGTTCGCTCTTGTACAGTCTGCTCCAGTGACGTGTTGTAGCTTGCAAGCTTTTTGTACAGCAGCCGCACTTCCAGCATGTTGTGAATACGCATTTTGACTTCTACCAGATCAAACGGCTTGGCTACGAAATCTTTCGCGCCGGCTTGCAGGGCGCGCAGTTTGTGACCCGGCTGGGCGGTGATCACGAGGACCGGAAGATAGTCGTCCGTTTCGACACCCTTTAAACCTTCCATAACCTCGAAACCATCCATGCCGGGCATCTGCAGGTCGAGCAGGATCAGGTCGTAACAGTTTTTGACATGCAGTGCACAGACCTCCTCCGGATTCATCAAAGAGTCAACGGAGGTGTAACCGGCATCGCGCAGCATCTGCTTAAGCATGATGACGTTGGACTCCCGATCGTCTACTATCAAGATGGCGGCATTTAAAATCTCGGAGGCGTTAATTATCATTTATGTCCCTTATCTGCTACCGTCTTGGCATATTTAAATGTCATATCCAGCGTATCCATGAATTCGTTGACCTTGATCGGTTTGGTGAGATAACGGAAGAATCCGGCCTCCAACCCTTTCTCAATATCTCTGGGTATGGCATTGGCGCTGAGTGCGACTACCGGTATATGAGCGGTTTTACGGTCTTCAACCAGGATTTTAAGAGCATTTATGCCGCTGATCCCGGGCAGATTAATATCCATCAGGATGGCATCTGGCAGGTAGGCCCGCGCAATCTCGATGCCGCGGATGGCGTCCATTGCCGTCAATAACCGGATATCCGGTCGGCGAGCAACAAGATCCTCAACCAGCATCAAATTAGCCGGATTGTCCTCGACGTAGAGCAGGGTATGCAGACGCGCGGTACCTTGATTTTGCGACACTCCGCCCGCCGTGAATTCGGAGAGATGAACATCGGTTGATGGTATCGCCGCCTGTTTCAGTTCAATCCAGAATACACTGCCGTTTCCGACCGTGCTTTCCACACCGATGATGCCCCCCATCAATTCTACCAGTCGTTTGCAAACCACCAGGCCGATGCCGGTGCCTTGTTCGTCGCTTGCCTTTTGGCCGAGACGATTGAACGGTTGAAAAAGTTGTCCAAGCTGCTCCTGATTCAGCCCTTCGCCGGTGTCCCTGACGCTGATTCGAATCGAATCGGGGGGGCTCATGGAACAGGTCACGGTAACATTTCCGTCCACTACATTGTATTTGATCGCGTTGGAAAGCAGATTGAGAATAAGCTGCTTCACCCGCGTCCGATCGGCGTTGACAAAATAGGGGGTGTCGAAACTGGTAAAGGCCAGGCTGATGCGATGCTGTTGCGCCTGCGGCTCTATCATGATCTCGCATTCGTGCATGACTTCGGCCAGCGATACCGGTTCCAGCGACAATAACAGCTTGCCGGACTCGATCAGCGCCAGGTCCAGGATTTCGTTGATCAACTCCAGCAGGTACCAGCCGGCCTTGAGAATTTGATCGATGCTCCTTTTTTGGATGGATGTCGGCTCCGGAACACCGGATTCCAGGAGTTGGGCAAAACCCAGAATCGCGCCGAGCGGCGTGCGCAGCTCATGGCTCATACTGGAAAGGAAATCCGATTTGGCAAGGTTGGCCCTTTCAGCCACGAGCATGGCCTTTTCGAGCTCGGCGTTCTTATCCTGCAGAACCTGATCAAGTCTGGCCCGCTCGGCATCAACCTGCTTGCGCGCCGTGTTGTCGGTGCCGATCAGCAGATAGCCGATGATGGCATTTTGATCGTCGCGCAGGGCGGTGACCGACACGACCGCCGGGAAACGGCTGCCGTCCTTGCGGATGTAGGTCAGTTCGTAAATATCCTCAATGCCGCGCCTCGCCTTGAAAACCAGCGCATCGAAACCGGGCGTTATCGGGGTTTCGAGCTCGACGCTCAGCGCCTCGGCACGCGCGATCACTTCCTTCGGATCGGAAATATCGGCCGGCGTGATTTTGTTCATCACCTCGGCGGCGGTATACCCCAACATGCGCTCAGCGCCGACGTTGAATATCTGGATGACCCCGCTGGCGTCGGTGGCGATGCTGGAGAAGTTGGCGCTGTTGAAAATCGCCCTCTGCAGGGCTCCGGCTTTGAGCAGATCCTCTTCCGCCTTCTTGCGATCGGTAATGTCTTCCATGGCCAGGAGGATAATATGTGAGCCGATTTTTTCGCGGAATATCTGCCGGGCGTTGAGCAGAATAATCTTGCGACCGATGCCGGGAAAATTATGATCCACTTCATAGCCGTTGAGCACGGTATCATTGGGTAGAATCTCCTCGAAGAGTACCCGCAGCTTGGGAATATCCCACTGCCGGTTACCTATCTCGTAGATGTAATTACCGATAGTTTCTTCAGGCTTTGCTTTAAAGGTATCGTAGAAACTGAGGTTGGCTGTTAGGATTTTTAGATCGGAGTCCAAAACGACCAGCGGCTTGCGCACGGTTTCCACGATGTTCTCGGCATATTCCCGGGCATCCTGAATTTCCAGGCCTAACCGGTTGGCAAGCGTACCGTCCGAGAGTGATGAAAGGATATGATTGATTTTCTTTTCAGCGTCGCGCACCGCGACGCTCTGGAATTGTCCGCAGATGATCGTGTCGTCTTTTCCGGCGATCCTGATCTCGCATTTCTGAATCCCCTCGTGTTGTACAACAGTTGCGAGGTGATCGGAAAATATTGTCCTCCCGTCGGCATCGGCAATGAAAGCGTTGAAAGGCTTGTTAGCCAGTAATTGTCTGTTCGTACCCAACATCCGCGCAGCGGTGAGATTGACCTTCTTTATAACTCCGGTCGCATCGAAGGTGAAATAGCCGACAGGGGCAAAATCATAAAGCTCGGAATACGTATTTCGCGATATTTCAAGATCTGCCTGAATCTGCACCAGTTCTTCGTTTTGCATCTCCAGCTCAACCTGCTGATTTTCAAGCAAATCCTGGGCCCGGCGCAGTTCGCTGTTCTGCATTTCCATCTCGATCTGGTAAACTTCAAGCTCATGGATGAGTCTCAGCGTCGCTTCCTTGGTTTTTGGCTGAGACGATTTTGCCGATTTCGTATGTAATTGCTCTTCCGCCTGCTGGCGCAGTTCAGACGCCGATTTTAACAGGTTTGACTCGTTGTTGACCGCCATTCAAAACTCTTCTCTTGTAGCGAAATGGTTGTGAATATTTTTAAATATCTGATTAGCGCGGATCTCCCGCAAAGACAGCTAAACTATCCCCTCTCCATGAGGGAGAGGGCCAGGGTGAGGGGGAAAAGTCGCAAAATATTGCACTCTTATTCCCCTCATCCGGCCTTTGGCCACCTTCTCCCTCAGGGAGAAGGGAACTGGGAGATTAATTCTAATCAGGCTTGAATATCAGTCGAGTTATACTTTAGCTTCAAGTAGAGCTTTAAGTAGTGTGTTTTCCTCTTGCAGTTCAATCTCCGAGCGTTTGAACGTGGTGATGTTCGCAAAAGTTATTACTACACCGCCGATTACGTCATCGACGGTACGGTACGGCATGATGCGCACAGAATACCAGCGTCCGTCCCTGGCGGTAACCTGTTTTTCAGAAAAGACCAGTGTCCGCACAACCTCACGCGCAACTTCAGGCATATCCGGATAAAGCAGATCGGTCACTATTTTAGAAAGTGGCCGCCCCACATCACCTTGCCGCAGTTTGAACAGTTTATCCGCACCGTTGGTATAACGACGGATATGGAGATCGTTGTCCAGAAACACGGTAACGACCTCCGTGCTGTTAAGCAGGTTTCTCATGTCGTTGTTCATTCGTGACAGTTCGTCCATCTTCGACTGCTGTTCGGCATTCACCGTCTGTAACTCTTCATTTAAAGACTGCATCTCTTCCCGCGAGGTGGTCAGCTCTTCGTTGGTCGATTGCAGCTCTTCGTTGGTCGATTGCAGCTCTTCGTTGGTCGATTTGAGCTCTTCCTGTGAGGATTGCATCTCCTCACGGGTCGTCTGAAGTTCTTCGCGATGTTGAACAAGCTCACTTTCCAGTTCGAGCAATCTGATGTTGTCGGGCGACGTGCTTTTTGAACTCCCCAGTCTCTTCTTTATCGGAGGTGTTGCGACGTCGTTAAAGACGATCATGACCATCCCCCGCAACGTTTCCGGCTCGTTGATCGGCTGGACCGTGATATCGACCGTCTGTGCGCCGCCGTTGATCCCGACTTTGAGACCTTTGACGGTGACGGTCTCTTTGAGCCGGGTCGCTTTCTGGAAGGCGCTCCCCAGGTCAAAGCGGAGACCTTCGCGGGTCATTGAGAAAATACTCCAGTTGGCCTTGCCGGCTGCCGGCTCAAGATATTTTCCGGTACGCCCGTTGATATAGAGAATATCGCCGTTATCGTTGACCAGCACCGCCGGCGGGGAGTGGTGCTGCAGCAGCATCTGGTCCGCAAGCGACTGGAGATTGACGGCAGGTTTCATCATCAGCAACTCCTTGGTGTCCGCTAACATGGCAGGAACAAACTTGGGGGGGAAGGTTAATGATTCTTCCGATAAAACGGTCTCACGTCGCTTGAACAGCCTCGACTTGATGTTCAGCGGTGCATAAAGATTGGTGTAGGTGCCGACCGCCTCCGCGCTCCCCAGGAACAGGATGCCGCCGCGGTTCAAGCTGTAATGAAACAGCGGCATCAGCTTTTTCTGCAGTTCCGGCGTCAGATAGATCAGGAGGTTGCGGCAGATCAGGATATCGAGTTTGGTAAAGGGGGGGTCCATAATGATGTTCTGTGTGGCGAAGGTCACCATTTCCCGGATCTCCTTGCCGATACGGTAGCGATCATCTTCCTTGATAAAAAAACGGCGCAGACGTTCGGGCGACACATCCGAGGCAATGTTGGCCGGATAGAGTCCGGAGCGGGCCCTGTCGATCGCATCGTGGTCCAGGTCGGTGGCAAAGATCTGCAGCGTAAAACTCCCTTTGGGGCGTATCTGTTCGAGAGTCTCCTTGAAGACCATTGCCAATGAGTATGCTTCTTCGCCTGTTGAACAGCCCGCCGACCAGGCTCGCAAACAACCGCCGACCGGTCGTTCCTCCATGAGTGTCGAGATGGCCTCTTTTTGCAGCTGTTCCCATGCCTCCGGGTCGCGGAAAAAACTGGTTACACCGATGAGGAGCTCCTTGAAGAGGAGTTCCACCTCCTGGGGATTCTCCTGCAGAAAGCGGACATAGAAAACGATTTTGTCGATCTGGTGAATACTCATGCGCCGTTCGATACGGCGATAGACGGTGTTCTTTTTATACAGGGAGAAGTCCTGGCCGGTTCGGGCCCGGAGCAGGATCAGGATTTTTTCCAGGGCGCTCTGATCCTTGTTCTCCAGGGTAAACTCGGTTTTGACGATGCTGCGGGAGTGACGGAGAAAACCGATAATTTTTTCAGGAAGGTGCTCCGCCGGGGCTATCAGATCTGCCAGTCCCGCTTCGATGGCGCTTCTGGGCATACTGTCGAACTTGGCCGAGGCAGGCTCCTGCACCAAT
>CAIYDX010000307.1 GCA_903925005.1 uncultured Geobacteraceae bacterium | reverse complement strand
TTACTAAACGCAAGATCGAAGAGGAGATTCTGAATGGATCAAAGGGAAATTTTGATGCCACGATTCTTCGCCCAACCTCAGTCTATGGACCGGATGGTGAGCCACTCAAGAAATTAGTCCAAGAGATATTATTTGGTAACCGTTTTCGTAATTACCTGAAATCAAGCTTGTTCGGGATGCGTCGCACAAATCTAGTGCATGTGTCTAATGTTGTAGCTGCAATCATCTTTCTGATTGAGCATGTGGCACCCCTCAATGGGGAGATATTCATCATTTCTGAGGATGACTGTCCAGATAACAATTTTATGAGTGTTGAGAAAGTCCTTCTGCAAGAACTCGGTCAGCCAGACTATTCTATTCCTAGAATTCCTATGCCATTAAGCTGCATTGAGTTCGTGCTTTGGGCATTAAACCGTAACAATATAAATCCTCGTTGCAACTTTTCACCTGAGAAACTATTAAAGCTGGGATTCCAAAGACCGGTAAGTTTTCAGAAAGGCTTGATGGATTACGCAAATTGGTATCGCTCTAATTATCTAGATAGCCTGCGTAGGCATTCCATCTAATGCGCGTGCTCAACGTAAATTCTACGCTAGGCCTCAAAACAGGTGGGGGTACGGCTGAACGAACATTTCAGATGAGTCGATTTTTGGCGAGCCAGGGAGTGCAATGTAAAGTACTGACGCTGAATATTGAATTGGATGAAGACAGGATTGCAGATTTGGCGCCTGCTTCAGTGGTGGCATTATCATGTTTTTGGGCAAGATATTACATACCATGGGCCAAATGGAAGGATATTCGGCGTTTAGTCCAAGATGCTGATGTTATACACATAATGGGGCATTGGGGAATACTTAATGCAATGGTTTATCTGGCCGCCCGATTTTCTAAAAAACCCTATGTTGTATGTCCTGCAGGAGCGCTGCCATTATTTGGGCGCTCTCAAATAATAAAGAGACTGTATAACTGGATCATTGGGTATGCGATTATCCGAAATGCTTCAGCATGGATTGCCATCACTAAATCTGAATTTCCTCAATTTTTGGCTTATGGGATTGACGAGTCAAAAATTACAGTTATTCCAAATGGGATAGATGTTGATAATTTTCCAGTTGGAATGCCTCAATTATTTACAAAAAAATACGGTCTTCCTGATGCTCCGTTTATTCTTTTTATGGGCCGCCTGAATCTGATCAAAGGGCCGGATATATTACTGAATGCGTTTGTAAATGTGCAGGAACATTTACCTTACTGTCATCTTGTCTTTGTTGGGCCTGATGATGGCATGTTATCTATGTTGCAAAAACGAGTTCAGGAGGCAGGCGTTTCTGACAAGGTTCATTTTGTCGGATATCTGAATGGGGATGACAAGTCATCGGCATATCATGCTGCAAAGTTGCTTGTCGTACCTTCTAGGCAAGAGGCGATGTCTATAGTTGCACTGGAAGCGATGGTTTGTGGCACTCCCGTTTTATTGACTGATCAATGTGGATTTAATGAAATTAAGTCAGTTAATGTTAATTTGGAAGTCG
>CAIYDX010000306.1 GCA_903925005.1 uncultured Geobacteraceae bacterium | reverse complement strand
TTTGATTCCCGCCTTTAGACCGAGGCAGCTCCACGACGAAACCATGTCATGCGGTAAACAACCCGCGAATATCAGAGTGAACAACCGTCGAGTATCAGGTTGCCTCTCTGTTTATACCCTGGAAACATAAAGCAAAAACAAACAGCGAAAACCGGTGTTGAGGGACTACTCTTTTCTATTGACTACTGGCGGACATATCAGATTCTCGATTCAGGTAAAACAGACCATGACATTTTTCAAGATCAAGAGGATGCGCCGATGTTGATACGAGCGGTAATCTGGATGAACCTGGCCTTGGTATTTTACACGTGGGCCGTATTCAGTGGTCGGAAGCAGGGATTACACCGTAAACACCTGATAATTTTCGGCATCGGTCTCCTCTGCGATTACCTTGGCACCCATCAGATGAACCTGTTTGCCCAGACCTACGGCAAGGCGCCGGAGTGGCACAACATCACCGGTATTGCATCGCTAGGGGGAATGGCTTTCCATTTCATGCTGGCGCTGGTCGCCTCGCTGGCTCACAAAACCGAAGCGGTCAACCGCGTTTTTCATCGCGTCAGCCTGAGCATATATACCTGTTGGCTGATCGCCTTTTTAAGTGGCGCCATCTCCGGTATGGTACGCATGCGGCACTAATAACATGTTCCTTAAATCAGAACAGCCGGAGGAGATTCCCCCGGCTGTTCCCGTCTCTACTATGAACTCACTACCGAATCAATAACTGCTCTTCATGGCATCAGTGGTGAAATGCATCGGCATTTCGGAACCGGCAAAATCAAAGTGCTCTCCGTGATCCTTCATCATCAGTTTGAAGGCACTGAGCATGTATCTTCTCTTGAAGCAGTCGTCAAGCGCGACAATTTCCTGAACTTTGTTACCGTAAAATTTCATGTAGCAGGTGCCGAGCGCCTGGGTTATTTCATCCATGCTCATCTCGAAAGGCTCGATTATCGGAGTCACAAGGTTGTATTTCGAATAATCCCATACCCTGATGCGATCCTTCATATCGGCGTGTATTGGCGTGAACGGCATCGGAGTTACCACGGGAAAAACGGCAATATCCGGATTGAGGTAAATAGCTGAGTCAATGTTGTTCTGAATGGAATCCCAGGTTTCGTTCGGAAAGCCGATCATGAAAGACGCTTCCGTGATGATGTCGTTCTCGCGGCAGAGGTCGAGAGCCTGCTTGTTCTGCTCGAAACTGGTACCTTTATTCAGGCTGTTCAGCGTATCCTTATCGGCACTCTCCGCGCCGATATAGATGTGGATGATCCCGGCATCCCTATATTTGTGCAGAATGTCAGCATCCCTGATGATGTCTTCCACCCTGGTTTCGATGAGAAGATGGACTCCGAACTTCCGCTCGATCAGCAGGTCGAGAAACAGCTCCCAACGATCCCGGTGTTTAGTGGGGTAGGCGTCGATCAACGTGAAAAAACTGATATCATAGGTCTCGATCAGATGGGCCATCTCTTCGATAACCTTTTCCGGCTTACGGCAGCGCCAATCCTCGCGCCAGAACATCCGCTGGCTGCAAAAGGCGCAGCCCATGTCGCAGCCACGGGAAGTCAGGATGGACGCCATTCTGCCGCCAGGGGCGACGCGATACTGATAGTCATCCCAATCCAGCAGATGCCATGCTGCAGACAGCGCGTCCAGTTCGACAATGTGAGGCTGATTGGCATTTGAAACGACCTTCCCGCCTTCCAGATACGCAACCCCCTTTACACTGTTACCTTTCCCCTCCGGAATCGCGGCAAGCAGCTGTTTCAAGGTCTGCTCCGGCTCACCCTTCAGGATATAATCGACATGGTTTTTGTCGTCTTCGAGGATTTCATTAAACATGAACGTCGGATGGGGGCCGCCCAGCAGGGTGACAATTGCCGGATTAACCTCTTTGGTGACATCCAGAATCTTGAGGGCATCCGGAACAGTGGCGGTGCTGATGGCGCCGGTTACCGGAAGATAATCCAGGGTCATGACGTAATCGGGCTGGAATCGTACTATTTCCTGTCTGATATCTTCGAACGTGAGCCCTTTATTCATCGCATCGAATATGCGGGCTTCGTGCCCCGCTTCAAGTGCGGCTCCGGCGAGATAGGCAAGATGCAGAGGAGGCCAGTTGCCGACAACCTGTACTCCCCAGCAGTGATAAGGGGCTGTTACAAAAAGAATCTTGCTCATCTGTTTCTCCCATGTGTCATTGTTGTCGAAAATTGAGAACTATTCTCAGCGCTGTTTAGCGCCCGAAAAACGCCCAGGGTACTGTAGCAAGGAAACATGTAATGGTCATGTAAAGATTTGGTAAAGAATCGGATGGGCAAAGGCTTGATGAGAGATGAGAGATGAGGGATGAAGAACAGGGGGGGCTCATCTCTCATCATGCTTCGGAAGAGTGAACCAGACGCGAGTGCCCTCCTTGTCACTTTCAGCGCCGACCGTGCCGCCGTGCGCCTCGATAAGTTCCTTGACTATTGCCAGCCCGATACCCGCGCCCCCGGCGTCCCGGGAGCGAGATCGATCCGCACGGAAAAAACGTTCAAACAGATAGGGAATATCATTTACCCCAATAATAGCACCGCTGTTGGCGAAGACCGTCTTAATGGTTTCCGCTTCAAGCTGCGTTGAAATGGTCACCGATCCTCGGGGCGGGGTGTATTTCCAGGCGTTGTCGGCCAGGTTTCGAATCGCCTGAAGCAGTTTGTCCCGATCCGCGACTACCAGATCACTACCTGAATCGAGCAGCCACCTCACGTCAATTTCCTTATTCTGGAAGTTCGGCCGATACAGCTCCATGATCTGATATAGCAGTTCATGGAGGGAAAGCGCCTGTAAATCGAGAAAAGCCTCGGCGGCATCGGCTTTTGCCAGCTGCTGAAGATCCTCTACCAAGCTGACCAGGCGCAAAACTTCCTGTTCAAGCATACGGAAAGTTTCCGGGGATGGCGGAATAACAGAATCGCTCAGCCCCTCCAGATAACCGCGCAGATTGGTCAAAGGCGTACGTAGTTCATGGGAGATATCCGCAACCATGTTCTTGCGCAACCGTTCAACCTTCTCAAGGTTATCGGCCATATGATTAAAGGCATCGGCAAGTTGCCCCCCTTCATAGCGGGATACGGCCTTAACCCTTTCCGAATAATCGCCATCGGCGACTTTTTTGGTGACAGCAGTGATTTGCAGCAGAGGACGAAGCACCCAGCTGGTTAACAGGTAGGTAAAGAACAGAGTTAAAGCAAGAGCAATCAAAACGTCCCAAAACAGATTTTGATGGACGGCTTCAAGAAATTGACGATGCAGACCAACCGGCGAAATGTGAAAATCAACTTCCAGTCCTTTTAAATAAACTGCCGCCCTCCGGTCAATGGCGCGCCAGATCAAGAAGGCGAAAACCGCAAAGACAGGAACGATGTGGCCAACCAGCAGTTTCCATAGCAATCGTTGTCTCATTTGTACACCTCAGAAACGATGAGAGATGAGGGATGAAGGATGAAACCGTCGAACATCTCATCTCTCATCCCTCATCAAGCCAATGTTCATTCCTCATCATCACTAAAACGATAACCATGCCCCCGCACTGTCATGATGAAGCGCGGCCGGGCGGGATCGTCCTCGATCTTTTGGCGGAGCTTGCCGATGTGCACATCGATAACCCGATCAATCACCGCCTCGCTGTTCTGATAGCACTGCCCAAGGAGTTCCTCGCGGGAAAAAACCTTCCCGGGAGAGTTCATCAGAACGTGCAGCAGCTTGTATTCCCACGATGTTAAAGCAACAGGGTTTCCATCCAGGGTGACTCTGTGTTTCTCGGGATTCAGCTCCAGACCGCCAAACGAGAAAACAATAGCAGCTATTGAAACCGGCCTGCTGCGGCGCAGGATCGCCTTGACCCGTTCCACCAGTTCGCGGGGGCTGAACGGTTTGACCACGTAATCATCGGCTCCCATCGCCAAACCTGCTATCCGGTCCAGTTCCTCCTCGCGCGCCGTAAGAATCAGGACCGGGACATCGGAATTTTTTCTCAGTTCCCTGCAAATCTCCCGGCCGTCCATGTTCGGAAGCATCACATCAAGAATCACGAAAACCGGATTGCAATCGCCGGCGGCCTGAAGCGCCTGTCCACCATCGTGGACCACAACCGCCCTGAACCCCTCCCGCTCCAGATAAGTTGCAACCAAAGCGGCGGTATTGCGGTCATCTTCTACTATCAGCACCGTTCCCTGATTGATGAGAGATGAGCTTTGAGAGATAAGAACGTCTTTTTCGTTTTTCATCCCCCATCCCTCATCTCTCATCTTTCTCCATAGGAAGATCTAACCGCCGCCAAGCAGCCATGTGGCCCACAAGAAGCGTGACATTACGGAAGCCGAGGAAACCTAGCAGTGCCTTACCCATAATGGCACGAGGGCCAAGTTCGCACAGCACGACCAGTTCGGCGTTTTTATCCTGCGGAAGAGCCACAAACCGCAGCAAAATTTTCCAAACCGGCGCATTGATCGCACCCCGAATGTGGCCGGCCTTGAACTCAGATCTGGTACGGACATCTATCACTGACGGAGGCTGACCAAGTGCTATTTTTTTCGCAAGCTCCTGCGGCTGCATAGTAACTCCTTTGGAAAGTAGACTGAAGGCTGAAAAAGCATTCCTCAACCCTCAACCCTCAACCTTCAACCTTCAACCTTTACCCCGCCTCATCTCTTCCATCTTCGCCGGAATTTTGCCGAGTATGCCAAGCCCCAGCTTCTTCATGACAAATGAGCTGCCCATGAACAGTTTGGTGATGCGCATCAGATAGTCGCGCTTAAAGGAGGCATTCATAGTCATATATTCCATAATTTTGCCCATGTAAAAACGGCGGTAGCCGTCCGCTATCGCAACTTCAACCTGAAGAGTGCTCATTTTGTGTGGCTCAAGCACGGGATCAACCAGGTTGTATTTCCGATAATCGTAAGTCCGAATAAAAGGCTTGAGATCATTGTATTGATCTGCGTACGGCCAGGGGGTAAACGTAAAAAAGTTAGCAATGTCGGGATTGAACTGCTGGGCCAGTTGCATTGTTTTTTTAATGCTGTCGGGAGTCTCATCGGGGAAACCAACCATGAAAGAAGCCTCGGACACGATCTCATGCTCACGGAGAATATCGAATACCCGCTTCATTTCTTCTATATCCTGCTCTTTTTTCATTGCATCAAGAGCAGACTGGTCAGCTGTTTCAACACCGAAGGAGATATAGATAATTCCCGCTTTTCGGTACTTCCAAATAATATCCCTGTCCCGAAGAATGTCCGCTGCTCTGGTTTCCATCAAAAGATAAACAGGTATATTTTTGGCAATGACTGCATCGAGGAGCGCTTCCCAACGTTCCCAGTTTTTGGTCGGATACTCATCAGTAATCATAAAAACGTTAACATGATACGTGGCATACAGATATACCAGTTCGTCGGCCACCTTCCGAGGATCCCGGGCGCGCCACGACTTCTCCCAGAACTTCTGCTGAGAGCAGAAGGTGCAGTCGTGATCACAGCCGCGGGAGGTGCTGATCGCTCCCATGCGTGAACCGGGAATTGCCAGGCAGGTATAATCCTGCCAATCAAGCAGATCCCATGCTGCCGGTAGATCGTCAAGAGTCTCCATGAAGGCGCGTTCGTCGGTTTTGATAACCGTTCCACCCTTCCGGAAGGCGATTCCGGAAACCGTTTCCGGATTTCCGCCAGCCTCCAACACCTCAAGCAGATGCCGGAGTGTGACTTCTCCCTCGCCGATGACGATGTAGTCGACGGATGCCGAACTTTCAAGCACCTCTTCGTACATGAAGGTCGGGTGGATACCGCCCAGAATGGTTACAGTATCCGGCTTGATCTTTTTGGCCAGTTCAAGGGTCTTGACGGCATCATTAATGGAAGCGGTGATTGCGCTGGAGGCGACGTAAGCAGCCATTGATTCACGAAAGCGCTGTTCGATTTCAGGATACGCATGCCCCTTGGCCATGGCATCGTAAATTTCCACATCCAGATTTGTCTGGCGGGCAGCACCGGCAAGATAGGCCAAACCGAGGGGAATCCAGCGACCGGCAATTTCATCAACGCCACTATGATAAGGAGGAGTTACAAACAGGATTTTATTGGGGTTTGCGGCTGCTTTTATTTGACAGCTCCCTTGAACTTCAGTAAGTTGCATGTGGCTATTCAATGAATAACCGCTTGTGACAGTAACATGATATAGCGTTTAAATCCAGCCATTTCCAGCGAATCGATCCGTCATCGAAGCTTTCTTGATTGTTCTCGAAATCCAAACGTGATAAGCACGTTGACATATATGGAGTCTGCACGTGATAAACGGAAAAAAAGTTATTGTGGTTCTTCCGGCATACAATGCCGAAAAAACCCTGGAGACTACGTGGCGGGAAATACCGCCCGAGGTTGATGACGTTGTGCTGGTGGACGATTGCAGCCGCGACAACACCGCTGAACTAGCGCAGAAACTTGGGATTATTACGGTTGTTCACGATACCAATACCGGCTACGGCGGCAACCAGAAGACCTGTTATCGCATCGCATTGGATATGGATGCCGACATTGTGGTCATGGTTCACCCCGACTACCAGTATACGCCGCGGCTCGTCACCGCTATAGCCGCCATGATCGCATATGGCGAATTCGATGCCGTACTCGCCTCCCGTATTCTGGGAACTGGAGCGCTCAAGGGCGGCATGCCTCTCTACAAATACATAGCCAACCGTTTTCTGACCTTGGTGGAAAACATCCTGTTAGGCCAGAAACTTTCAGAATATCATACCGGCTACAGGGCTTTTTCACGGGAGGTACTGGAAAAGCTGCCGCTGGACGCCAATTCGAACGATTTTGTCTTTGACAACCAGATGATTGCCCAGGTGGTCTGGTTTGGTTTCCGAATCGGTGAACTCTCCTGTCCAACCAAGTATTTTAAAGAGGCATCCTCCATCAATTTCCAGCGTAGCGTAATATACGGACTGGGGGTTCTTGGCACAGCGCTGCAGTTCAGATTTAACAAGTGGGGATTTGCTGCAGCGCCGCGGTACAGGCAAAAAACATGAATTACCCATTAGCGCCGATTTTATTGTCCCCCGATAGGTGTAAAACGATATACGACAACAGAATAACCGCTCTGTGGAGACCGGTAGACGGTTTCAAATCGAAGCCCCGGTGGCACATTGGTAATTTCCTCAATCGATACGGGACCATTCATTTCAACAACATAGAATTCAGCACCTTGGCTGAGAGCGAATGCATGTAGCTTTGCATAGTCTGCGACCGGCGCCGCAGTCCAGAGGCCGTTCAGATGATAGATGAGTTTCGACCATGGAACCATATAATTGTGCCCTTGTCCCAGTTTTTCGGCGATCCAGCGGCCAGCCTTTTCCGCGTCGGCAGCATGTGAACGGCGCGCCAGAATGTCTGCAGATGGCTGAATCGCGGCCGAATGGACCATATCAGAAGACTGGAACAGATGTATTGGAAAGGCCATGAGCCGGAAATAAACTGCAAGCATCAGCATAACGGCAAGTGAAATATTCCGGCCCGTAGTTTGTGGTAACCGTTTGAGCATGGTTTCTGCGGCAAAAGTAATCCCGGCACACCCAAGGATGATCAGGAGCGGAGCATAGGGCACCAGATATTTCCACCATCCATCGGTGAAAACCGGTAGTACAAGCAGAATCAGAAAAGGAGAGAGAAATACGGCCTTTTTCCGGAGGCCATTATCTCCCCATCTGCGAAAGATGGCAACAATAGCCGCAAGTGCAAGTATTACCGGGAAAACCTGGGGATATCGTTCCATGCCGCTGTTGTTGGGGATTCGGCCCGGTATTTCCTTGAGCAGATTGTCAAAATAGACCCGTGCACTTTTTGCAGGGTGGGACATGAGGTACGAGAACACATCTCCGATACCCGACGGCACCTGCCATTTCAACTTGCCACTATCGGTGAGTCCCCACAACTCTTCGTTGCCAATTTCGCCTAAATCATTGTCGTGGTAAATTCTGCTTTTCATCCAGATCAGCACGTAGGTTGATTTTGGGCTGATCACCCAACCGTCGTAATGCTTTTTCAGGAAGAGCAGGTAGGGAAATGAGGTTATGAAAAAAGCCAGCAGAAGTATGGCGATCAAGCGCATATATTTCCCCTGCATGTGGCGGCGCCATTCCGCGAAGAGCGATGCCGCAATGACAAAGAACATTACCAGAAAACCTTCCGAACGTGCCATATAGGTGAGCGAGAAGGCGATTCCGCTGAGAATGAACATCACTGACGACTGTTTGCGCAGCGCAACATGGAAGACCCAGAGGGAGAATATGAGAAAAGCGGTATAGGTGCATTCTGCTTCCGGAGCTTTGAATATCCAGTAGAAATGGGGAAAGAGTGCGGCAACAAGTGAGGCTCCCATTGCCACGGTTCGCCCGAACAGTTCTGCCGCCAGAAGCCATACTGCGACCACCAGAAACGCCCCCATAAGAGCACCCACTATCGCAGAGGCAAGCAGCAGATCTGACACCCCCGGCAGCCAGCCAACAAGCGCTACCAGGCTTGAATGCAGCGGCGGCACCCAGAGGGCCTGCCAGCCCAGCCCGATGCCGAAATGGATGTTTCTAGCAATCTGCAAATAAGTTTGTCCGTCAGCAGTGACGCCGGGTCGCGAAAAAGAGGAAAAAATGAGGTACAGCGCCAATGCAACAGGTAGTGCGGGAGCGAGGCGTTTCGGTCCTTTAATAATGCGCTGGGCAATGTTCATGCGGTGTAATCCCTTCAGATTTTTTTATTTGCTCGACAGTTTAAACCTTCGGACAAAGGCCAGAGTAGCATTTTGTCGTGATATGATGCACGCTAACGGTAATTTTGCCTGCAACCGTGAGTATTTATTTTGAACCTGTGATCCCAAATGCGGCTGTGTAACTCTTCTTGCTGTGATGTGGCCGGGACTAATTCTTGCTGGAGACTAATTGACTTTGCATTGAAAAATGTGTACAACTAACGGCTTCAAATGTTCAACCCGCTACTACCTCGACAAGGAGATTTAAATGAAAAATATTATTATGCTGATATGCACCGTAGTTATATTGTCCGGATGCAGTGGTAAGCCGACAGACGCTTATAAAGCATATATAGAATGTATTCAAAGCGGCAAAACAGCCGAAGCTTTTAATAAATTGGACCAGAAAACTAAAGATATGGATTTAAAAGTTAAAGATAGCAGTATTACTGCGGCAAAAGAAATTAAACAATTTATCGATGAACACAAGGGATTGAAAAATATAGAATTCAAAAACGTAGTCACAAAAGGAAATTCTGCCGACGCTAAAGCATCATTGTTTTTCAATGATGGATTTTCTTCTGAACTCGATACAAAATATGTAAAAGAAAATGGTGTCTGGAAAATAAGTTTTGCCCCAGAATAGTGACCTGTATAGTTACTTCAATTGATTCTTCTGTCTGATAGCCCGTTCTAAATTATATTTTGCTTTATCATCATTTGGCGACAGAATTTGTACAGTTGAAAAATGCAGTATGGCATCGTCCAACCGTCCCTGTTGCGCAAATATAACCCCAATATTATTGTGAAACATTATATTATTTGGCTCTATTATTAAAGCAATGTTGTACTCGCTCATCGCTTCATTGATACTGCCGATTTTGTCCAAAGCGCTCCCCAAGCCATAATGGGCTTCTGCCAACCGGGGGGCGAGCTTTACTGCCTTCTGTAAATAGCTGATTGCTTCAATTGTCCTGCCTTTATTGTTGAGAATAGATCCTAGGTTAACAAGCGTGTCGGCATCATTTGAGTTTATTCTCAATGCTTCCATGTATTGAGCAATCGCGAGTTCTTCTTTTCCAAGTTTTTCATATGCACGCCCCAAAATTGAATATGCAAAATAATTATCGTTCGTAACTTCAATCGCATGACTTGCCAAGATTACATTGTTTCTCCAGTAGCCCACTTGAATCCAAGTAGAAATCGAAAAAAACAGCAAAATCCCACCTGCTGCAAATACAATTAAAGATTTTTTTTGCACACTGGCAAAAAACTCTTCCCCACCCCAAATCATCATAGTGAACAAACCGATATGCGGAATGTAAGTATAGCGGTCTGCCATTGACTGATTTCCAACCTGTACCAAGCCGATCACCGGCAACAACGTAACAAGGAACCAGAACCATCCCACGGCCAGATAGGGATATTTCCTGAAGTATTTAAAGACGATAAGTGTGAGGGCGTAAAACAGAAGTAGAGCTCCAGCCGCTTTCCAATTGGGAATCATATTATAGGGATAGAAAATAGCCAGATCGAACGGTAAGACTGTTTTTCGCATGTAAACAAGGATGGACCAGAGGGCATTATTTATACGTTCAAGAAGAGGCAGACGTTCGAATGTGCTGATAGCATCACGTTGCGCAGACACGGTCAGCCAGCAAGATACTGCCGAAAACAGCAAAAATGGCAGTTTTTCCAGAAGCACATGGCTTAAATGCCGACTGGCGTTGTCGTGGGGCTTGAGAATCTCCGTATGACCATATGTAGGCGTAATACGATTTAACGGCCAAAAATCAATCAGAAGAAGGACAACAGGAACTGTGACCAGCATCGGTTTAGCCATCAGGCCAAGCGCAAAGGCGATGAGGGAAAATACATAATAATAGCGTCTGGATTGTTTTACGTAGGCACTGTAGCAAAGAAGAGTGATCATCAAGAAAAAGAAGCTGAGTACATCTTTCCGTTCAGAGATCCAGACAACTGACTCAACATGTAGTGGATGAATGGCAAAACACGCCGCCAAAAAAGCACTCTTCCACCTGCTTTCCGTCATAACAAAAAAAAGTATAAACAACAACACCGAGTTCAGCGAGTGGAAAATTATATTAATCGCGTGAAATCCCATTGGGTTGACGCCGAAAAGCTGGCTGTCCAACATGAGAGAAAGCCACGTTAACGGATGCCAGTTGCTGGCATGAAAAGTAGCAAAAGCCCATTTGATAGACTCTATAGATAAACCCGAAGTTACGTGGGTATTCAGTACCACATAGTCACTGTCATCAACCATACAGAACGGAAAGAAAGCAGCTCCCGAATAAAGGGCCGCAGTTATTACAAACAAGAAAAGACTGACCACAACCGTTGAATTTTTGTTCATAAGTACCTCGATCGCAATTACTGAAGGCTTATCATCTGCGTTCTATATTTTCAGGGGAATTACAAAGTGAATTTGGCTCGAAAAATTAAAACCGAATCGGCGGGAATCTCTGTGAATTTGCCAATAGTAGTAAATCGAATAATAGACATTTTTTTGCGGAAAACCAACGCAAAAAATGGTATACACAGATGGAGAAGTTCAATTAATGGAATGAAAGAAGCTGAATACTTTCTGGGTAATGTCTTCCCGGTTCGGCCAGATTCAGCCACACACTTATGAAAAAATTTACACTAGCCCTCCTTATCATAGCCGGATGCACCGTTTCAATGATAATTTTGGACCATGAGGGGCGCTCCGCCAGAGTGAAGGGAAAAACGTATGTCTTGGCCAGAGAGCGTTTCCCCGCCTATTCAGTGATAACGACCAATGATTTATTTTCTCTCTGGCAGGAGCAACAGGTTCACGGCAGGATTGTTGTACATCTGGGAAGATTTCTGCATTTCATGGAGGTCGGGCGCTCTTCCGGCGGCCCTCCGCAGATTTCAACTATTGTGGCAGATCATGAACGTTTCACCATTGATCGGACTTCCTATAAAGATTTTCTTTGGGTCGCCTTTCAGACCAATATTGCCAGGGAATTATACACCGTCTTCCCTCTAGCGGACTTCAAAAAGAGATTTGATAGCTCTTCACCGCAAAAGGAAATCATCAAGCACGAATACGGTTCTCTGCGTATCTTTACAACCAACCTGCCGTCAATTGCGGAACCGGTCCTACTCAATATCGACGCTTCATTCTTTGCGTCAGTTGATGCCGTACAGCTTCTGGACGACCTCATGAAATCAGGTTTGAAAGCCGATATCGTAACCATCTGTCTCGCGGAAGATAACCCCGACGTTACCAATTCTGATCGTCAAAAAGCGCGCGACTTTATCACGCTACTGTCGGCACACGCCAACATCTCCAACTACAAACCTTATTCCCCGTTTTCAAAGGTCACCAAATGAAAGAAGAAAAAATAGCTCCCCGGCTGTTTTTCGCAATTTTATCGTTCTTGACGATAATCGGGGCCGTTCTTAGAATTTACTGGCTAGCAGACACGCAACCAACTGGAGATGAGTATTATACCATTGCCGAGGCATTTGATTATATGGTGCGTGGCCATTATGGCCTTGAGATGTGGCATCATCCCAAGCTCCGTAATATATTAGTTTTTTTGGCCATCAAGTTTTTCGGAACTAACGCTGAAGGATTTAGGCTCGCAAGCATTGTATTCGGCATTCTGACAATTCCACTGACCGGACTTGTTGCCAAACGCCTGACCCGCTCTGACGCTGCTGCATTGCTTGCAACTCTGTTTATGACTTTAGACGCCATTCATATAGAGCTTTCCCGGCAGGCAATCCAAGAAGTATATATGCCATTTTTCCTGCTCCTCGGTATTTACCTCGCTTTGCGCTACAAGGAACACCACAATGATATTTTGCTGGTTTTATCAGGAGTTGTCTTCGGGTTAGGACTGGCGAGCAAATGGAATGTCGCAATACCACTCATCCTGACACTAATGTTTCTCGCCTACCTGATCTTGAAACAGGGAGGGCTGACCGCTTTTGAAAGATCGACGGAACTTCTGTTCTTGTTTGCGACCATGGCAGTACTACCATTGACGGTTTACATCCTAACATATTATCCTTGGCTAATTCATCGTGGTTATGATCTTGGGGAGTGGTTCACCACACAAAAGATCATGTTTGCGGAAAACCTCGTGCATCAGGGGGCAAATCCGGAGATGCTTCAGGTTCAAGACCATACTCCGTTGCTTTGGTTTGTCCGGCCTGTCGGTTTTGCGGACTTCCTGATGAATGGAAATGAGCCGGTCGTTGTTTTGGGGGTTTCGAATCCGTTTGTATGGCTGCTTACGTTGCCGGCAATCGGTTACCTCATGCTTCAGGTGAGAAAATTGGATAGGCAGCATCTGTTTATCTTGGCGCTTTTTTGGTGTTCATATCTGCCGTTTGTGCTTTCTCGCCGGCTGACCGGAGCCAACACTGCTCTCACAGTTACGCCTTTTGCCTTCATAGCCGTGGCTTCCGTCATAATGAAACTTCTCAAAGAGAAACCGCACCGCAATTATTACGTCTCCGTTTATATCAGCCTGGTTTTTCTTACGGCCTTGCCGTTGTATCTGCTGGCAGTTGGCAAGGGGTACGGGACAATATTGCAGCCGATTCTTGAATTGTACCGACCGATGCATGAAAGATAACCGGTGATCCGTAAAACTGCTGAAAATACTGCGCAATTCCACTCCGGGAGATTCCAATGAATTCCAGATGCGTCGTGATGATTCCTTGCTATAACGAAGAAGTGACAATTGAAAAGGTCATTCATGATGTCAGAGAGTATCTTCCGAAAGCTAATATCGTTGTATTTGACAATAATTCTACGGACCGGACAGCTCAACTGGCTGAAGTTGCGGGTGCTGCCGTCATCAAAGAGAAACGGCAGGGAAAGGGTTTCGTCATTCAGGCGATGTTTTCCAGGATCGACGCGGATGTCTATATCATGGTGGATGGTGATGACACATATGATCTTCGGCACCTACCAGAAATGGTTGCAGCAATCGAACGAGATCAGGCGGATATGGTTGTTGGCAAAAGATTGGGCAACTGCGAGGAGAGGTCATTTCGCCCCCTGCACAGTTTCGGCAACCGACTGGTGGCTTGGCTGATCAACAGGTTTTTCGGTGGAGGCCTTACCGATATCATGTCGGGATTTCGTGTTATGAGCAGGGAGTTCGTAAAAAATCTCACCATCAGCGCCACTGGCTTTGAGGTTGAAACCGAGTTGACCATCAAAGCTCTGAAGCGCCATGCCGTTATAGATGAAATGGCAATTTGCTATCGGGCACGACCATACGGAAGTTTCTCAAAACTGAGCACCTTTAGAGACGGTATTCTGGTTATCAGGACCATCTTCATGATTTGCAAGGACTATAAGCCATTCCTGTTTTTCACGTGTATTGCACTCCTCCTCTGTATTCTTGCACTTGCATCAGGCTCGGTGGTCATATCGGAATTCCTGGAGACCCGCTACATCACACATGTCCCGTTGGCAATACTCGCATCAGGCCTGATGATCCTTTCGATGATCTTCTTTATCACCGGCGTTATTCTTGATTGCACAAACAGAAGATTCGACGAGCTTTACAATTATATTCGCCTAAAGGGTCTAAATTAGCGATCATTTGCCAAGAGTTGTAGTATTACTGTGCCGCTTCTCCTCAAGCAAATCCAGCGCTTCGTGAAATATTCCGGCATGCCATCTTCCACCACCCTCAGCGCGTGAACCGGCATACAGTATTCCTTCATCACTTTTCACAAATACCATCTCCTGTCTCGGGAAGCAACAGCGCACCGGCAGCCATAGCAGCAATGCTACGACATACAGCAACATGGCCCCCCAAACCATGAATACGCCTTGGTCACTGATAAAATCCGTCAATACCACCCGTCTGATTTCGGGAAATGCCAGTCGAATGCCGTCACGGCTGAACTCACCTCCAATGTTGGCTGAACCGGTAAAGAGCAGAACATTCCCTTTCATCACTTTAAACAGAATATCCATGCGCCCTGTCATATAGGGATCGCTGCCATCCCCCGGCTGCGCCAGGCTGAACACGATCCGGTACGGCGATCCAGGTATCGTTCTGCTGTCTTCCTTTCCCGGCGGATGAATGCTCAAAATATCGTACGCTTCATGGACGCCCGGCAGGTCATGCGCCGAGAATTTGTAGTACAGACCTATGCCGAGATAGCGGGGATAAACAAAAGCGCCACGGTAGCGAGAAGGGGGATAAAGTCCAAAAATCTGTTTTGCTTCTCCGGCATTTACCGGAGCCAACGTCATCGTCAGCACTTTGCTGAGAAACAGTCCCGTTGAGGGTTCCAGGGTGATCCGCTCAATTACACCCGCCGGTCCCGTCAGCGCAGGAAGTGGTTCTCCCTCGATTATCGCCCCCCGATATGATGTCCGTCCACCGAGGCTTATTAGCACACCGCTGAACAGTAACAGGGTGGCAGCAAGAAAAAGCACTCTGGCCGGAAATGCACTTATTCCGCGCCAGGCCGCCAATGAACATCCGGAGTTGCGCGTGCTGTATCCGGATGCGGTCAGACGACGTTCCACGTCAGCAAAAGGAGACGAGACCTCTGTCATTGTTACGTCTTCATCAAACAGTTCGGCACACATTTCCTCACAATTTCCGGCCAGCAAACGCCGGCCGGCCAAATGTTCACTGATTTCCAGCATCAGACGCAAAAGCCTGTTCAGTGGAATTAGGGCAAACAGTGCAATAAGAAGAACGTTCGAACGGGCGATTTCGATCAGCGCCATCAATGCATCCTCTGTTTTGAAAGCAATACCGATATACAGAAGAAGATACAGCCCGATAACAACCGGAGTCATGGCTCGTGACGATATTATTCTCCATATCGATCCGATCAGAGGATTTTTCATTCCCCCCCCCCCTTGATCCGAGACGTTGTCTGTACCGTATCTCCCCAGAGATTGATGAGTGTCAGGGCGTCGATATGTACGCCGTCATCCTTGACAGTGAAGGGGAGAGGCACCGGATTGCACCCCCCAGGTTTTCCCACCGTTTCAAGCGGAATCAATGTCTTGCAGTAATAGCAAACCACTGTCCCCTCTGCCTGACCGTAGCCATCGGGTTTGCAGATACTACAGGCGTCCAGCACTGCGGTCAGTTTACCCTCGGGGGTAATAATGATAAAAAAGCGGGCTTCCCTCTCCCCCTGTTTGAACAGATATTTATGCAGCTTGCCATCCTCAAGATCTATATCACTTTTCTTCGGGATAAATATATCACCCGCAGGAGACGCCGCAACAAGCAGCGGCTTGGGATCCCAATATTCCACACTTGGATACTTGCTCTTGTATATTGCCCCGGCAAATATAAGGAACGCACAGAGCGGCACAATCAGCTTTTGCCGTCTGACGCCGATTGCAGCAGCTACAAGCTTACGGCGACGCGCACCCTGGCGCAGATGAGCCACTGACGGCAGCGGTTCGGCGCTTACAGCAATAACAACCAGCAGAGCGGGTGTCAGCCAGACAATGAGCGCCCCCCAGAATCCTACACCGTTACCGAACAGAAATCCGACGAAATTCCAAAGCGCAGCACTGAAAAACAGATGATCCGGAATCAGCATCGATTCAAAAAACTGATGGACAAAGTCATGTGCAAATTTCATAACTTTCATTGTAAGCGGGGAAAAAAGGTCGAGACGGAGTATCGAAGAGGAGCTGAACAACAGTAAACCGGAAATAGCGGAAGCCAGGGAAGATGGTGAAACGACAAAGGAGTTCGGAAGTTTTCTATCAAACAGCAGGACCAGCGGCGCCCAAAAAAGGGTAAAAACCGTAAGCGCAGCAAGGATCATCACTGCGGCGTCTGCAGCAACAAAACGGAACCCACAAATAGTACCACCTAACAGTCCGGCGACAAAAGCTCCCGCCGGAGCCCAGATTGGTGAGCAGGTCAGGCGTTCACCCACGGTTATCTCGGTTGAGCGGCCGGCACTGCCATAGAGGGCTGTGACCGCTATGCCGCAAAACAGGAAGAAACCGGCTCCTAATACTATTTTGGTGATATCGAACGATGTGTTTCCCGTGAACAAGCGAGACAACACCAATGCTGCCGCCATCCCGCACGAAAAACCGCCGCTGCCAACCATGGCCACTGCACGTCGCTGCCTGGCGCACCCTCTCACCAGAAGCAGCAGCATTCCTACCCACGCGAGAATATGCGGTATCAGCTTGTAAACGATTGCCATCAGATGTCAGTCCTTTTTAAATTCTGTTGAGGGTTGAGGGTTGAGGGATGAAAAAAGCTCTCAACTCTCAACGGTTCTTTCATTCAACCGTTCTTCGCGCACCAGAATACCGTCGTCAAGATGGATGGTGCGGTCCCCCCATGCGGCAACCTCCTGATTGTGCGTGACCATGATAACCGTGAACCGTTCCTCCGCACGTAATTCCTTGAGCAGTTCCATAACCATGATTGTGCTCTTATGGTCGAGATTTCCGGTTGGCTCATCCCCCAGTAGCAGCTTCGGGCTGTTTATGATTGCCCGGGCAATGCAGACCCTTTGCTGTTCGCCTCCTGAAAGCTCGCCCGGTCGGTTTTTCAGACGATGGCCGAGCCCAACGCGCTCCAAAGCATGACGTGCTTCGGCCTCGTCAGGAACGCTGTGAAAGTACTGGGCCAACATGACATTCTCAACGGCTGTAAGGTAGGGGACCAGATGGTGCTGCTGGAAAATGATGCCGACAAATTCACGGCGGAAACGAGCCAGACCATCCTCACTAAGAGCCAGCAGTTCTTCACCGCCAACACGCAGTGAGCCACCACTTGGACGGTCGAGTCCCCCCACCAGGTTCATAAGCGTACTCTTGCCGGAACCTGAATGCCCCATCACCGACAGCCACTCCCCCTCATGAACCTGCAAATCAAGAGGCTTCAAGGCACAGATGTCGCCGTAGCTACGAGTCAGACTGCTGGTTTCAATTATGTTAGTTAACATTGTGTGTAAACCTTTCCAATAAACCGATGAAGGATGAAGGATGAGAGATGAGGGATGAGGGATGAGAAAATCTCTCAGCATCTTTTTCATCTTTTTCATCTCTCATCTCTCACCAAGCCTTTTGCATCTCTCATCGATTCTTTATTCGCCTCTCAGACTTCTGACAGGATCGAGTTTAAATACCGATACCATCGGCCCAATGCTTCCTAATAATGCGAGGAAAAGACTTATCCCTAGCGATACAAAAACAAACCAGAGTATAATTTCGGCCGAAGCGGAAAAAACCGTTTTGGTGATAAACTGCGCAATTGCACAGCCAAACAGGTAACCTGCAAGGCCGCCCAGTACACCAAGCAGCGCCGCTTCACCGCAAAAGATCAGCATAACCTCCAGTCTGGTACCACCCATCGCCTTCATGAGCCCGATCTCCTTACGCCTCTCAAGCACCGTGGTACTCATAGTGCCGGCGACACTGCTTCCCGCGGAGATCAGCACCACCGCCGTGACCATAAGCATCAGCAATTTGACCTTGGCAAGCAGACCTTCGGAGGTCCGGGCGGTCTGGCGAACTTCACTGACCTTTGCCGTGGGGATAAGCTGTTGCAAGGCAGTTGCGCTCTGCCTGAGAGAGTTCCCCCGCGCGGTCGCCATGAGCCTGACGAGTGTAAGTTGGCCTCCAAGACCAAGAGTTTGCTGAAGTTCCGGAAGTGCCATAAACAGAAGGCCGTCCTCTTCGCCACCGGTTGCAACAATACCGGATATGCGCAACTTGATATTATTTTCGGTGCCGGCCAACTCCGCTATGTCTCCAACCTTAAGCTTCATCCGAGACGCCAGATCATTGCCGAAAACCGTCTCGCCAACCGCAGGCCAATTCCCCTTCATCTGCCACCAGGGGAACAGCCGTCGGACATCCCTGAAATTAACCCCTTCCACCATGATGTCGGCCTTGTTCATGTGAAGAGCGCCTCGTAGATGAAAGGAGACCTCGGCCTTCAGTCCGCTTTTTGCAAGGGCTTCTTCAACCAGCCTCTGTTGCAGATACGCCGGTTCGCTGATTGCTCCGAAATTAAGTCCGCCACTACCGATATCGAGCCGGGCCGACTCGGGAATGATAATCAGGTTTGCACCATACTTACGCACCTCTTCTGCAACCCGCTTCCCCATGGAGGATGAGACAATACCAAGAGCTGTAGCCAGACTTGATGCCATGGTGAGTACCGCCAACAAGAGCAAGGTACGCCCCTTGCGATGTGCAAGGGCACGTAAAACCAGATGTATGAGCCAGCGACGTTTGGTCATCTCATCAGCCTTTAAGCACTCTAACCGGTTCAACTAAAAGAGCCCGGCGCAACGGTGCAATGCTACCTGATATGGCAACAACCAGAGCAGATATGATTGCAGTCGGGAAAAGCCACAGAGGCGAAACTATCGAGGAGTTGAAAACCGTGCGGCTGATGATCCCAGCCAATTGGTCTCCGAGCAGGTAGCCTGTTACTCCACCTGCGATTGAAATAACAAAAGTTTCTCCTAAAAAAATGGCGCTTATCTGATAGCGGTCGGCGCCGACAGCCTTCATCAGGGCAATTTCAGGGCTTCTTTCCGCCATCGAGGCCATCAAGCTGGTTGAAACGGCGGTTGCGGAAGCCACAAGCGCCAGCACAGTCAGGAGCAACATCACGCCGTTTAGCTTATTTAGAAGAGATCCCTCTGCGCTGGCAATCTGCCACACCGGCTTTGCCCGACTTCCCGCCATAACCTCTTCCACATTCTTGGCAACCGAGGTAACGTACGCGGTACAGTACCACTTTTCGTATTCTTCCTTGCTCATAGCGGCGGGGTCTTTTTTGCCAAAATCGTCCATCGGCACGGTAAGCGCGCTCACCTGAACCCTGGAGACCTTCCCCTGCTGTTGCAAAAGTGTCTGTACCGTTACCAGTGGAGCGAAAAGCTGTTCCTCCTCATATCCACCAGTGGTGACAACACCAACGACATGAAATCGCTGAGTCCGCCCCCGTACCGTCGCATCAAGCTCTTTGCCGACGACTAATCCCAACCGTTTCGCCAGGGTTGCACCGACAATTGCCTCATTGGGGCCGGCCGGCCACCCTCCCTGAACATCCCACCATGGAGCAATCCCTTTTATCCCTTGGACGGAAGGTTCTTCACCAGGCACCTCAAGTTGCTTGGTGAACCAGGTGCCTGATACAACGCCCCGCTCCTTTTTCCCGTTGACTGAAAAGTCGGCTACGCCAAATAGATATGGGGTAAATCCGGTGATATTGTATTTCCAGAAGACAGTCTTGATTTTTGGCAGGTCATCTTCACGCAAAAAACCGCCCCCTTGGGCGGCGGACGGTTCAAGCAAAATATTAGCGCCATAACTTCTGAGCTCAAGCGCCATTTTGTGAGAAATCTCTCCGGAAATACCAAGAAAAGCCGTCGCTACGGCAGCTCCCATGGCAATAGAGAGAAATACCAAAAAAACCGCTTTGGGACGTTTGAGGAAGGAGTTTTTGAGAATACGGAAAAGCACTGGGCAATCCTAGAACAGCATTTGAACCGCAAAGACGCCAAGATCGCAAAGTAAATCAAAACAAAACGCATTATTGTTTTAACCCCAAAGTCATGAATCTTTTGACGTTGACTTTCTTTGCGTCCTTCGCGGCTTTGCGGTAATGAACTGTTTTTTAAGTATCAATTTTCTGCACGCATCTCAGGTGGCAGTGATTCCTGCAACTGCGCAACTTTACGTTTCAGCTTGCGCCAGGCGAACACACCCCAGATTACCAGTACCGCCATAAGGATATGCTTCACCGCCAGAGCCGGCACCTGCTGCTTGTCGGCAAAATGATTCCATTCGAAGGAGGCGAAGAAGATGGTGCGAGGAACGCCGCCAACCAGAATCCAGCAAAGAGCAAAATGGAAAAACTTCACCATGATACGGTAAGTTTTCAGGAAAAACTGTGTCGCGGCATCGGTGTTTATGGCATCCCGTGCCTTGTCGATGGCAAACAAACAGAATGCGCTAGCTGCCAACATGGCCGTTGCAACGTCATGAAAGTAATTATTCATCATCACGGCAACGCCAAGACTTGCAGATTGTTGAAGCAGATGTGTCAGGTACATATTAAAATCATTCACTGGCAATTAGTCCTTTCGCTTTCATTATTTCCCGCTCTTTGGCAAACTGCTTGAAAGCGCGCCCTTGCGGATACTGAATCATCCATGAGGTAATATGCGACATCGGGAATCCCTTCCAGGAGATCTGCGGGATGCGCGACAGGATTCGGGGAATGGTAAACAGTTCGGCCCGAAGTTTGACTATGGAATCTTCCCGGAACGTTCTGGTCATGCCGGGAATGTCCGATTCGAACACCGCGTTGTTGCCGTCAAAACAGTCCCAATCTAGCCCAGGCACCAGATACGGCTTGTAGATGTCGTAAAGTTGCGTGCCGGGGAAGGGGGTAGTCATGACTGGATGGGCCGACACTTTTAACTCATCGCAAAGTTTAATTATCCCTTCGTAATCCTCCGGGCGGTCCTGACGGCCACCAATCATCATGAACAGCATCACTTCGATGCCATGGTCACGAATCTTCTTGATGGCATCACGACGTTGCCTGGCCTGTTTGTTGACCGCCTTGTATTCCTCAAGGGAAACAAGATTATTTGACTCCCATCCCACTAATACCGCAGTTAAACCGGCTTTCCTGGCGTTGGTCAAAAGTTCTTTCGAGCGTGGGTGATCAACAGAGACCAGATCGCCTGAACCGAACCATGACTTTCCACTGAGGTTTTTACCCATCTCTTTATACAATTCGATGGTGTAATTCATGTTGACGCCCCAGACGTTATCGTCAATTCCCCAAAACAGGCGACGCTTGCTGGCGGCAATCTCGGTAACGACTTCGTCAATGGGTCTAACCCGTACCTTGCCGCCAAAAAACTCGTGTACCGAGCAGAAGGTGCAGCGATGGGGGCAACCGCGGGATGTTTGAAAATAGCCGTAGACGTAGTTGGTTTTCCAGAGATTGGTTACCGGTCGTGGAAGCCCCTTCAATTCGGGGAAGCCACCTTGATATACCTGTTTGAGCTGCCGTTTACGGGCATCGTCAAGAAGCTCGCCCCAATACTCTTCGACTTCGCCTATCACAATGGCGTCGGCATGTTGCCGCGCTTCGTCGGGAAGCGCCGTCACATGAATACCACCCAGGAGGACCTGTTTTCCGGCGGCACGCAGGCGATCAGCTGTCCGGTAGACCCAAGGGGCCTGCGGGGTGAGAACAGTAAACCCGATCAGGTCGGCATCTGCCGTGTCCGGATCAAAATTTTCCTTGTTGGCGTCAACCAGTTCAATTTCAATATCAGGGCGCACCTGATTGGTCAGACCGGTAAGGTATTCAAGAACCGGCGGAGCTATCGGCAACCCCTTGCTTTTTTGCCCCTTTTCGCCAAAGGGGGGGGATACGAGCAGCAGTTTCATTATTACGTCCTTTTTATAACAACGATGAAAGTTGAGTCAGGATTGATGAGAGATGAGCTAGAGCCGATGAGAGATGAGAAAACCAAAGTTCATCCTTCATCCTTCATCGTCTCATCAAACTATTTCTTGGTACTGCCAATCATCGTATAATAAGTGACGAACATATCGATTGACCGCTGATCCCAGTCAAACTGAGGTTCGATCACCATGTTTCCGGTTTTATCGATAAAACCACATTTACCCCCTTTTCTGACTGGGGCCAAACCTTCAACGAAAATGGAACCTGCTTCAAATTGCGGTTTGATAACAATATTCCCGGCTTTGTCCATATAGCCGATCTTCTTCTCCTCACCGACCGGGGCAAGTCCTTCTGAATATATAGTCGCTGATTTGAACAGTTTGTTGACAATCTGCTTGCCGGTCGTGTCGATCAGCTGCCAGCCGTCTTTAGCCTTCACCGCTGCTACGCCGTCGCTGAAACCGGTGGCCTGATCATACTCAGCCGGTATAACAATTTTTCCGCTATGTTCGATATAGCCGTGCAAGCCATATTTCCCATTGATCAGTACTTGAGCCCGGCCATCACTAAACGGCTTGGCTTCGTCAAAAGTAGCCGGTATGACGAGTTTTGCGGTTTTATCGATGTATCCCCACTTTTTCCCAATCTTCACAGCAGCCATCCCCTCTGAAAAGATGGAAGCATCGTCAAAACGAGGCGCAATGGCATATTTCCCGGAATTTCCGAGAAAGCCGGCCTTAGGGTCAGTTTTGGCTTCAGCGGCCACCACTGATGCAAACCCTTCACAAAATGCAAAGGTCGCAATATAGTGAGCCTCAGTCAGCATAACCCCTTTGCGATCGATATAAGCCCAGCGATCGCCAAACAAGACAGCACATTTTCCTTCCCTGAAAACGGATGTCCCGTCATAGAGCGGTTGAATAACAACCTTGCCGCTTGGGTCGATAAAGCCGTCCTTGTTATTTATCCGCACCGCCGCAAGCCCTTCGGAGAACATGGCCGCGTGTTCATATTGGGGTGGAATAATCATCTCGCCATTCCTAGCGATATAGCCGTACTTGCCGTTTTTCTTGACCAGAATCCGGTAAGTGTCATTTTTATCTAGAGCTTTCCTAGCTTTGGTACATCCGCTGGAAACCGCCATAATCATCAGCAGCGCCAGTCCCAACATCACAAAACGTTTCATTTATTTCTCCTTATTCTTGATAAATGCCTGATGAGGAGAATCTGTTGAAAGATGATAGTTGAAGGACGAGAAATTCATCCCTCAACTCTCAAAAGCTTTTACTCATCTCTCATCTCTCAACTTTTTTCACTCATCCCTCAACATGTTTTTACTCATCATCTTCTCAAACATTTTCGTAAACTCATCTTCGGCCAAAGCTTTGTAAAACTCTGAACGGCCTGCAATTTCCAGAACACCGCCACTTTCATCTTCTCGCACCCTGCCGACAATCTCCCTGCGAAACCAGAGAAGACGCCAGATTACCGCCAGTGAAGCGATAAAAAACCCGGTATAAAGAATGGGAATTCCATGTTCCTTCATGACCACGAAACGGACCCAGTACGGAGTTTCCCGCATCTCCATCCGTTTGCCGTCGAACTCGACCGAGCCGTTGCGCGGCAGTATTACATCTGCGACCTTCTTTTTATCTTTCTCGATTGCCAAAGCAAACACCGGGTTATTGAACTCCAGGGAGCGAGTGGCCGCCTTACCCTCGTCAAGCAGATAATCCGGGTAAAATTTTACTTTGAAGTCGTATCCTCCCAGCGTAAAATGGTCACTGCGCCCCTTGAGACAATCCAGCCGCACAAATGCACCGTCCAGCTCCTTGTTCGATCCCTTGTCCGTAATAACAAACAGCGGCGCCATACCGAGCGCCTTCAACACAAACGTCGAACTGTCAGCGATATATGGCTTATTGATATCGATTTCATGTTCCTTGCCGTTCTTATCAACCAGGTTCACCTTCAGGCCGGTCTCGGTAAAACCCGACACCACCGGAATGATCTTTTTCACCGTAAATGTTACCTGAGGAAGCGAACCGAACTTCGGCATGGATGGTGGGGACGGAACGGCGCTGTAACTATCGTACTCTCCCTGAAAGGTATCGCCTTCAACAACTTCGAGATACCCGTAGAACTCGGTGTACATGCTGACCACCCCGCCGATGAGGATCAAAAAGAAGCTGAGGTGAAACAGGCCGAAAGCGATCGGTGAAAGACGGTTCTTAACGCCGTAGAAAAAACCATCACGCTCAATCAGGGCAAAGCCCTTACCCTTCAACAGCGAGATGACGGCAGCGTAATCCATCCCTCCTGAGAGCGGATAGCTGGCTCGAAAACTGTAGCCGGGCGCAGTATCGGGATCAGCTATCTTTGCCTCGGTCAGGGCAATCCTGTTTTTGATAAGCGGAAGTCGCTGCCACATGACCAGCGACAGGTTAAGAAAGAAGAGCAGCCACAAAAGAAGCGTTATGGGAGAGGTGTAGATATCGGTAAACTGGACGGCATCGAGAAATGCCACCAATTTGGGCGACTGGTGCTGCCACTGGGAGTACCACACTTTTAAAAGCTTCTTCTGTGGAATCCAGAGTCCTAGTGCAAATATAAACCCGAGCAGACTGATCAGCCAGATGGTGAAGCGAGGGGAACCAAAGAATTTGGTGATTTTTTTGAACATGTATTAAAACCTGTTGAGAGATGAGGGATGAGGGATGAGTAAGTGATGTTGAGGGTTGAGAAATTTTCTCATCTCTCAACTCTCAACTCTCATCATGCCTGTACTCACCGCACATTAAACATATGCAAACTGGAGTTGACAACGAAGGTGACACCGAAAAACGTAATTATTACCGAACTGAGCGCAGCGACTGCAAGCCAGGCCAGCCTGGTACCGCGCCAGCCGAAGGTGACGCGCAGGTGGATGCAGATACCGTAGGTAAGCCACGAGATGAGCGACCATGTTTCCACCGGGTCCCAGTTCCAGTAGCTCCCCCAGAGATCTTTGGCCCAGATGGCTCCGGCCGAAATCATGATCGTGTCGGTAATAAATCCGAAGACGATATAACGGAAGATCAGCTCATCCAGTCGCTCAATCGAGGGGAAGCGTTCATAAGAGGGATTCTGTACCGGTCGCAGCAAGTCTCTGCTTTTCAGCAGAAAAAGCACGGCAGCCGCCATGGCAAGGGAATATGCGCCAAAGGCAAGCTGCGCAAAATAAACATGGATGTAGAGCCAGACGGTTTTAAGGCTTGCGGCCATCGGGGTCAACATCGGATTTCTCATGTACCCGAACCCCATCATAATCAGCACAAGGGGGAGAGTGGCGACGGCCAGACCTTGCAGGGCTTTGTTTCGCCACCCCACATATAGTGTTGCGACGATGACAATCCAGCCACCCATCAAAGCACTTTCATAGTCACCCGACCAGGGGAGATGTCCGGTAGCAGCAAACCGGGCGCCAATGGTAACGGTCAGGGCAACAAAAGCCACTGCAGCAAGATAAGTCAGTTTCTGGATGACTCGGGGATTCCTGAACACAAAGGAGTAGATAAAACCTCCACTTGTCAGTGCGAGAATCACCATTGTTATCCAGAAGAATATCGTTTCCCAGTAAGCCATTTTTTTCCCTTTTAGGCTGAAGGCTGAAGGAAAGTCTTCAGTCTTTAGTATTCAGTCAGCCTTTCAACAACTTTTTCGCTTCTACGCCTACCGCCCAGGCGCGGCACCCTTCCGGCGTATCCTCAAGCCAGACCCTCTGGGGATGAAACAGCAAACGAAGCAGGATGCCGATCAGCGCAATTACACCACCGATATAGATCGGTATCATATTCCGCGGACGTACCAAATGGATTTCCGACCAATGAGCCATGCCGCCGATTCGCACATCGAAATTGCCGAACTTGACAACGTTATTTTTCCTGAAAACAATTTCCGCCTCGGCCTGAACTGCATCTTTATTTCTGCCGTAGAGCTTTATCGCCATTCTAGCGGGGTCAAGTAGAGCTATCCAATTAAGGCGTTCCCCATTAAATCTGGAGGAATAAGAGTACGGTCCTTGAGGGACATCCATGGGTTCAAATTTAAGTGAATCACTAAATTCTATATGATTGTTGGAAGTGCTTATTTCGAGAATTATGTCAAACAGGAAACGACTGAAATGGTATTCCATGTCGTTATAGATGAGCGGACTGTCATACCTGCCAAGTGTTGAACGGGCCAAAACGTCATCCTTGGAGTCCAGCAACACCATATCCACCGCCCCCTTAGGCCACTGCACGCTAGGAAGAATCTGCTTTTTAATCTGGAGCCTCGGAAGCCCTTTGAGAGTGGACATGGATCCTTCGACAACACGGAGATACGAGCGCCTATCCTCCAGGGAAACAGGATTGCCGACCCCTTGGAACAACACCGCCGAAAGCTGGTGTATATTATCGTAACTGCCGACCAACAACGCCAGCAAAAGCCCACCATAGAGCAGTGTCATAGCAGGTAATGCCAATGTTTTCTTTTCAGCGTAACTGTTGCCGTCAAAGTAAAAGCCAGCGTCGGTAATGCGCCCTCGTACTTGCTCGCACGGCTTATCAATAAGATATCCCGGCTTCAGGGACCTCCCACACGAGCCATATTGGATATTCTGTGAACGCTTCACTATTAAGTAGAAAAAACGTACAGCGATCAGCATCAGAAAACAAAGATTGTTCAGCATCATAATGGAATTGTGCAGATGGATAAATCGTGGCAGCCTGATAAACTGGGCAAGGATAAACATGGCAAAGATGGACATAAAAAACAACGGTAGCCAGGGCGAGAACAGTATTATGCGCTTTACGGTGAAATTTTTCTGCGTGGTTTCGTTCATAAGGCAATGTACTCCAAACATACTGAATTTGACATCGTGTCATGTTCACATCGTTTTACAATGCTTTCAGCTTATACCAGATATCCCATTGAAATGGAACAAAAAAAAGCCGACGCCTATGGGCGCCGGCTAAAAAACAGAGCAAGGGGAGAGGGTAAAACAATCCTCTCCCCTTGAATTACATTAGTAGTTCAATGGCCTCTGGATCATACGTGTAGGGCCGGTGGCACTGCTGTTGCCAGCGCCTTGATGGTGATTACAAGAGCCCCAGCCTGATGTAGTGCCATTATTGCTGGCTAACGAATTATCGTCAGCAACGCTGTTGGCTACCAGTGGGAGGTTATTGGCGACCCCAGTCTGGTAGTTGGTCTCAACAAGAGCGTTACTGGTAGCCGGTTGCGACCACGTATTGACTCCGGTTGTGGTTGGGCTCAGGTTATAGCAACCTTCGCGATGAGCGCCAGCCATGGATCTCATCTCCCACTTGGATGCCGTGCCGCCGCCGTTGAACTTAAGGCTGACGCCGCCGGCAAAGCGGTATGGTGCACGTGTCGTTACGTTGAGTTGTGAATTACGGAATTCACCCTTACCTGTGCCGCCTTGGTTCTTGGCTTTGCCGATGGCACTTGAGTACTGACCGGCCAGGGCGGCGGTCGCCATATCCTTGCCATTGGTGCTGTAGGTTTTGTAGCCAACATTCAAGGCGCCGAAGTTGGCGTTACCATGAATACCGCCGAAGACCATATTGCCGCCAGCGTGGCAGTTGGAGCAGGCGTTACCAAATACACTTCTCAATGTGCCAATTGCTCCGACTCGGGCAGCGTAACCGACAAGGCCGGTGGAGTCACTGGGGGCACCAATGCAACCGGCTTGGTGTGAACCGACATGAAGGGCCGTAGCAACGACACCAGTGACCGCGTTCTTATACTGATAGCCGCTGTTATAAGCATTGTAGCCAATCTGGTTGTGACACAGGTAGCAAACATAAGTGCCATTCAAATTGTTAGCTTGTATGTTGTTTGCAAGCCCATTAGCGCCATAAGTTAAAGGTACTGCAACGCCAGCGCTGTTTGCGTTTGAGGTTGAGCCATTGTTGGGAAGTTGGAGCGCATCAGTGCCGATAGAGTTGCGCAGCAGATATTCGTTGGCCGAACCGTGTGCACCGATGACGGCCGGAGCGGTGATAATATTAAATGTGCCGTCGCTGTTTGGCGTTACGGCATTTGCCACGCCTGGGGCATACTGACCAACAGTATGGCAGTCGCCGCAGTGGAGGGTAGAGTCGTCGCCAAGTGTATTGCCATTAAGCGTGGTAAAATTGGGTGTAAACAGACCGGCTTCGTAAAGTGTCTTACGGGTACCGGGCGATTTGGGACCGTATCCGCTGGCGCCGTAAGCGGTTGAATAGGAGCCAAAGTATTCCTGTACCTGAACAGGCGCAGCAGGATTAGAAGCCCTATATAGGACATTACCGACTGTTGAACCTGAGTACTGAGTGAATAAACTGGCGGTCGATGCGGAATGTCCAGCTGTTGCAACATTATATGGATTTCCTGATCTGTATGCGCCATTGTATTTCTTGCCGCGAACGGCATGGTGCGAGGTGTTACCGGTGTCGAACTGATTAAACACGTCTACTACTGCTGGACGGTTCATCTGATCGTAACCGTTGGAGATAGCATCGTTGAACGGGTTTTTGGGGGTATTGCCAGGTACAAGTCCAGCCGCTGCGGTTGAACCTTGTGCGTTGTGGCAGGACATACAGAACTGGTCCATAGCGGTGTGGTTCGGGTTAGCCGGGTCCCAAATATATTGTACGCCGTCAGATGTTGACTGGTTGCCAACAAGAGCAGGGTTACCGTTACGCAGATGAACCTTGTTGTCACTCATGTGATATGCCGGGTTAACAGCGCCACCGATTGTACCCTCCATATGGCAGACAGCACAATCTTCGTTGGTGAGAACCTTACCAACAACATGGTGAGCATTCTTGGTGAATTCGGGAACAACAGCACGAACACCGTTATTGTCGTTAACAAAGGCATTATTGTTCGTATTGGCATTCTGTGGAATAGAGTGGCAACCCAAGCAGCCGCCGCCGCCCTTGATGTTATGTGACAAGTGGCAGGTGGCACAATTGTTGGTCACAATAGCAGTATTGGAATTGCTGACCAAGTAGCTGTTGGCGTGGTTCGCATTCGGAGTACCGTGGCACTGATAGCATACACCGCTGGTGGATGGATCGGTGACTTGATGCTGTTGTCCGTGGCAACCGGCGCAGCCGGCCTGAGTTGCACCGTAGCCTGAGGTTGCAACGGTGCTGGGCACCGTGAATGATGTGTTCATATAATGTTTTGACTGCTTGTAGCCGGCGATTAGGTTCTGGCCGTTAGTATCAAGAGTCGTCTCATGGCATTGAGGACAAGCAGCATCCTGAGTTTTAACTATCGGCACACTCATGTTGATGACGCCGGCGCTGGTGCTCTGACCAGCGACAACGACGACATTAGTGGCGAATCCCTCAAACAGGACATTCCCGTTTGCATCCAGGGCCTGCACAACCAGACTCACATAGCCCGGATAGATTCCGTTTGCTCTGCTTGTCGTATATCCGGCGAGGACCGTGTTGCGAACAACCGGCAGCGCGTTGCCATTTATATCGGAACCTGTTACGGTCGTCTTCAAACTTGCGATCCCGGTTGGAACTGCTGTAGCCGCAACGGACTTTGCCGTGCTCTTGCCGGAGGAATCGGGAAATACCAGTTTGGCTGTAACCGTGCTGCTGGCGTTGCCGGGGTTGCCTGCGATGTTGCTGTTACTTGCACCGCAGCCTGCCAGTGCAAACATTAAGAGTACAAACAGCAGGTTTTGCAGCTTACTCATGCCAATGTTTCTCATGTTGCCTTCTCCTTTGTTTTTTATTTTGAACTACTTTCGTTACCACTAACAAGATTTGATACCGATATTTCACAAAACTAACAGTTTTTATACGTACTCTTTGCTGCTGATCAAAATTGCTTCACTCTCTCCTTTCATTTAAGTTTTTCACTGTACTGTATTCAGCCGATGACTAACGCTTTAATTGACAATCCGGCGAAATCACCGAGTCGCTGGGTGATTCCACGGGTACCTGACGACCGCGGCCTGGCGTAAATCCCTCACAATGCGGCCTCCACCGTGGCTCTCAGCTATTCACATGGAATTCATGTAATGGATTTAGCACGATTCGAGCCAATTCCACTATTAATCAATTTGTCGTCATCACACTAAAGTACATTTTACGTTCCGCTACGGTGATGCCGTAGCCGCAAAATTATTAGTAGTAACCGATGCGCTACCGGATGGAACCAGTAATGACAAAGATCCAGGGGCAAATGTATACCCAGGGAGCGACGGCGTGATGTAATAAGAGCCACCCAGTATACTGGTCAAAAAGGCGTAATTCCCCGAGCTGTCAGTAATTGCAAGTCCGCTGACTATACTGCCAAGGGTGCTTATCGCGCCATTACTGAGAGCTACCGTAACTCCGGAAAGTCCAGTACCATTGAGAGTGACCTTGCCAGACACAATTATGTTAGACCAGGAAAGTGAGCCTAGTAATGACCCGGAGGGATAAGCCACACATCCGGATACGGTTCCAACCGGGAAGGCTACGCCTCCGACAACGGTTCCGGACGGGTAGGCTACGCCGCCGATCACCACTCCGCTCGGGAAGGTGGTGCCGCCGGTCACGCTGCCAGTCGGATATGTGACGCCGCCGATCACGGTTGCGGTCGGGTAGGTTACACCGTTAATCACCGTGCCGGTCGGATACGTGATACCGCCGATAATAGTGCCGTTCGGATAACTGGTGCCGCCGATCACGGTTGCGG
>CAIYDX010000305.1 GCA_903925005.1 uncultured Geobacteraceae bacterium | reverse complement strand
GTCGAAAAGGTGATGAATTTGTTAGGTAAGGAGGGGAGAACCAACCGGAAATTCAGGTTGGCTCTTTATTTTGATCAGGGTTCAAACTTTAATCGGAGTTGTGATAAAAAAATCTAGTTCTGGCTTCAAGGCTATCAGAACTGATTCCATTTTCAAGATTCTCAAGATCATCCCGAAAAATCAATGTATTTACGTTGTGACCTTTTGAAGAAAAGTTGCAAATTTGGCAAATGAGCAGGCTATCCTACTTCGGTATACTCCCGTGCGCGAAACTCCGCTCCGAGCGATTCTGCCAATACCCGGCATGCTTCGATATCAATCCCAGGAACGGTTACGGCACTGGCTATTACCTGCGGAATGTGCATTGTTGCCGAACGGATGAAGTCGCAAACAGCGCTGAAGCCATTTTCGCCGTACGGGGTGTTGCAAAGCTTGCTGTATGTTGCGGCATCGGGAGCGTTCAGGCTGATCGAAATGCTGTCAACCAGACCGGCCAGCTCCGGCAGAATATCGCGGCCATACAGTTCGTTGGCTTGACCGTCTGTGTTGATGCGGATGCTGTAGCCTTGCCGTTTAAGTTCGCCGGCTATCCGTTTTACCAGATCAAGACGGATTAACGGTTCTCCGTAACCACAAAAAACGACTTCATCAATTTCCGAAGGTTGTCCTATTGCCGCCATTACCTCCTCAAATGACGGCTCACTGTTCAACATCAGATTGTGACCCTTGACGGTGAAATCGTCGAATTTCGGGCAAAAGGTGCAGCGGTTTGAACAGCGGTTGGTGATGTTCAGATACAGAGAGTTGCGAATCCGGTAGGCAATCTTTGTCGATTGATCCCAGAGAGTGATTCCAAACAGGTCGCCGGCATTTTTGGTTGTGATACGGGCGACGTCTTCCAACGTCAGTCCTTTGACCTCGGCCAGTTTCTCGGCAGCCAGGCGTACGTATGCAGGTTCGTTGCGCTTGCCGCGATGCGGAACAGGGGTAAGGTAGGGGCAGTCGGTCTCGACCAGCATGCGATCGATGCTGACCGACCGCACAACATCCCGCAGGCTTTCGTTGCCGGGGTAGGTGATAGTTCCGGGTATCGAAATATGGAAACCGAGTGCGGCTGCTTCTGAAGCCATTTTGGCATCGCCGGAAAAACTGTGCAATACTCCCTTTCGTACGGTTTCTTCCCGCAGTATCGTCATAACTTGGGTATGAGCCTCGCGATCATGAACAATGACCGGTTTGTCCAGTTCGGCGGCAATCCGGAGAAAACGGCGAAAAACCAGCTCCTGCACATCTCGCGGCGAACGGTCGCGATAGAAATCAAGTCCAATCTCGCCAATCGCGACAACCTTGCGGCTGGAGAGTGCCAGGGTGCTGATCACATCGTAACAGCCGGCGGTAACCCGTCCGGCGTCATGGGGGTGAACACCGACGGCGGCGTACAGCTGTGGGTGTTTCTCCGCAAGTTCGACCGATTCGCGACTGGATTCGATGTCGGTGCCGACCACCACTATGGCGGATACCCCGGCATCTTCGGCCCGCTTCAGCATATCGTCAAAGTCGCCGGCATAGTCGCGGTAGTATATATGTGCGTGGGAGTCAATCAAGACAGGTTTTTGAAGTGACATTGTTATCCCTTTAATTCCTCTTTGAGCCCTTCGATAACAGCTTTGACCTCGGCAATCATGTCGGCGGCCTGGGCCGATTTTTCATATTTCAAATAGTTTTCAAAATGCGCTATTGCGTCGGCCGTGCGGTCCTGATCCATACAGATCCCCCCCAGCGTCAGGTACGCCATGCTGTAGGCAGGATCACGGCGTATCGCTTCCAGGCAGGCATCCTCGGCTTCTTCCAGTTCATCCAGATCATAATATAATTCGCCCAGATTGAAATGGGCCGCAGGGTCTTCGGGATCGATTTCCACCCCTTTGGTGAAGGCGGCGATAGCGCCATCGACGTCTCCTTGCCCGTAAAGCGAATCTCCCAAGGCATTGAGCGCAAAAACATTGTCCGGTTCAAGCTCAAGCGCCTGACGAAAGGCTATGACGGCATCATCACTGCGATCCTGGCTGTTGTGTACCAGGCCGATACTAACGAGAGCATCGGCATCCTTCGGGTCAATCTCCAGAACTTTTTTGTAACAGGCAAGTGACTCGTTATGATTGCCGGCCTCAAGCAGCATATCTCCCAAAGTCGTCAACGCGTCGGCATCCTTTGGCGACAATTTGAGTCCTTCACGGTAGCGGGCGATCGCGTCATCCAGACGTCCGTCTTCAGCCAAAGCATCGCCAAGATAGAACCAGCTATCCGGTTGACTCCTGTTGCTGTTCCAGTATCCCTCAAAGACGGTAATGGCCTGTTTGACTTCTCCCTGATCAAGAAGATCAAGCCCCTTTTGTACGGTTGCATTTAATTCTGTATCGCTCATTATTAGTTCCTTTCGTTTCAATGTTTGTTCTATCTATCCATGTAATGAAGAGTAAATGTATTATGGATCAAGTCACTAAATCCACTACCAACCCTTTGATGCCGATGACTTTTTCGGTAATTGCCATGCGATCTTTGTTTTCTTTTACTATAAGATTGTAAAGATTATCGGCTTCCCGATTAATTACCGTGATAGTTTCATAATAGCGTGGATTCTGCGGTGTCCCGCCGAATTTGTCCAGTCGGTATGCCTCGGCATTTACTTTTTTTACAAGCCTGCTCAACAGATCTCGAAAATGTTTGAAGTTCGGGAGTGTCGGCACCGAGGTCAAAAGGGTTCCCGACTTATCAATTTCATTTCTGAGTGTTTCTATATCGTCCTGATACGAAGCAATTCCGTCCTCATTCTGACTCAATTTATCCGCAAAAAAAGAGCTGATGATTTTTTTTACCGGCGAGGAGCTCTTCGTGTTTTTATCCAATTCGCGTAATGAAGATGAGTCCTGAATGCGCATGGTTTGGCCCCAATCATTTGTTATTCGATAATGACAATATCATACCTGAAATCAATCGGCAATTGATGCAAAAATGCAACAATGAGTTTTAAACAACGAATTTCTATGCTACTATCGGCATCTCGTCCTTAGTAAGTTAGAAGTTATTTTCAGCGTTTTTATGCAGAAAATAACTTCGTTAACGCACTTATCCTGCTCTTCAGGGCGTGGAAAGGAATTTCAGCTGCAATGAATACCAGAGTTTCACAAGAAGAACGGAAAAAAAGATTTCGCGAAGCGGTCATCATAGTATTGGCGGTAATTTTAATTATTTTTCTGACTAAGGCTGAAATCAGTCTGACTCAATTGAGCGCCGACGCAAAACTTGGCAGCAATATTGCCATTTTCGTAATAATCAATGTCGTCACTCTGCTGGTTATTCTGCTGGTGTACCTGGTTAGTCGCAACGTTGTTAAACTTTTTATTGAAAGTCGCTCAAACCCTTTTACCAAAAGGCTTCGTACCAAGCTTGTCCTTTCTTTCGTAGCTCTCTCGCTGGTCCCGACTCTGCTGCTGTTTTTTGCCGCCGCCGGATTTATAAACAATACTGTTCATAACTGGTTCAACACACAGGTTGAAACATCCTTAAGCGAATCGCTTGAGGTAGCACAGACGTATTACAAAAGTTATGCCGCAAACTCACTTTATTACGGCAAGCAGATCAGTATCTTTATTAAAGATCAAAAACTGCTTAACGACGCGAATCTGCCGCAGCTCAAACAGCTTATTCACCAGAAACAGAATGAGTATAATCTCGGGGTGGTTGAGGTATATTCCGCGCAGCGTGAGGAGTTGGTGCGTGCAACAAATCCGGCGGTACCGAAGGGGGAATTTACTAATCCATCTTCGGAGGATATCAAGCGCGGTTTGGCCGGCGAAGAGCTGACCAGGGTAAACCAGGCCGGAAAGGCCGATTTGATCCGCGGTATTGTACCGATCCGCTCGACATGGAATGAGTCGGATATTGTCGGCGTAGTTGTAGTCAATTATCATGTGCCGTACTCACTCGTTAACAAAATGAAAGAGATTACGGCGTCATACCACGAATTTCGTCAGCTCAAGATTCTGAAAAATCCGATCCGAACCGGTTATATAATCACCCTGTTTTTAATTGCAATGGTGATCGTGTTTTTCGCGTACTGGATGGGGGTCTATCTGGCAAACAGCATGACCAGACCGCTTCAGGAGCTGGTCGATGCAACCCTTGCCGTAGCGGACGGCAATCTGGATGTCCGGATTGAGTCCTATTCGGCGGATGAGATCGGGATGTTGATTCACTCCTTCAATCTCATGACGGAGGATTTGCGCACCAAGCAGAATGCGCTTAATGTATCCAATCTCGAACTGACCCGAAGTAATCAGGAGATCGAGCGTCGTCAGAAATATATGGAGATTGTGCTGCGTAATGTTGCGGCCGGCGTCGTTTCGATCGACAGGGAAGGAGTTCTGAGAACGATAAATACGTCTGCCGAACGTCTGCTCAGTCTCACGGCTGTGAACGTACTCGGTAAAAATATAAGGGAAATTATTGAAGAAAAAAATATCGACATTTTTAATGGCTTGATCAGTGAGCTTCATACGTCACGTCACGGAACAATCAGTCGCCAGGTAACGTTGGATGTACGGGGAAGTCGTTTGTCTTTGCAGCTGCATCTGACGCTGCTGCGCGCCGGAAACGGAGAAATACTCGGTATGGTTGCCGTGCTTGACGACTTGACGCAGATGATGCGGGCTCAGCGTATGGCCGCCTGGCGTGAGGTTGCCCGCAGAATAGCCCATGAAATCAAAAACCCGTTAACTCCGATTCAGCTTTCCGCCCAACGTCTCAGAAAACGTTATCTTTCACGCTTCAGCGACGACGAGAAAGTTTTTGACGAATGTACCGAAATGATAATTAAGTCGGTTGACGATCTGAAAAATCTGGTTAACGAATTTTCCAATTTCGCCCGTATGCCAGCTATTCAGCCTGAACCTAACGATATTAACGGGTTGATCCGCGAATCTCTGACGCTTTATCAGGAAGCGCATCGCGGTATCAAATTCGACATCACCACCGATGTCGGAATGCCGCTGTTGATGATCGATCGCGACCAGATCAAGCGTGTGCTGATCAATATTCTTGAGAATGCCGTCGCCGCAATGTCGGGGCAAGGCACTGTTACCCTGACGACATCCTTTGATACAGTTCTGAAAATGGCGGTTATCAGCATTGCCGATGACGGACCCGGAATTTCGCCGGCAGACAAGCCACGTCTGTTTGAACCTTATTTTTCTACAAAAAAGGGGGGTACGGGACTCGGACTGGCGATTGTGAGCAGCATAGTAACAGACCATGGCGGTTTTCTGCGCATTCGCGATAATATGCCGCACGGAGCCATTTTTGTCGTCGAATTACCCGCCGGGTAATAACAGTTGAACGAGGAGTTTTCATGAGCCACACGATTTTGATAATAGACGATGAAAAAGATATCAGAACTGCACTGACCGGAATTCTTGAAGATGAAGGATATCAGGTTGTCAGCGCGGAAAGTGGTGTCGAAGGTATTGATTGTGCCCGTCAGGAGCTTCCAGACCTGGTCCTGCTAGATATCTGGATGCCCGGCATGGATGGGCTGGAGACCCTTGAAACTCTCAAAAAACAGTTTCCTCAGGTTACAGTCATCATGATTTCCGGTCATGGCACAATTGAGACGGCGGTTCGTGCTACCAAGCTCGGAGCTTTCGATTTTATTGAGAAGCCGCTATCGCTCGAAAAAGTACTGATCAGTGTTGCTAATGCCTTGCAGTTGCAGGAATTGAAAGTTGAAAATGCCGAACTCAAACGCTCAACATCGGCAGATTACGAACTTGTCGGAGAATCTTCCCAAATAACGGCTGTGCGTGAGCAGGTCAGGCTTGTTGCGCCAACATCAGCACCGGTGCTGTTAAACGGAGAAAACGGTTCCGGAAAGGAGCTGATTGCCTGCTCTATTCACTGTAACAGTCCTAGGCGAGAGCGTCCGTTTATAACCATACACTGCTCTGCCATACCAGAAGAGCTGATCGAAAGCGAGCTGTTCGGGCATGAGAAGGGCACATTCATCGGTGCAACTGCACATAAGAAAGGGCGCTTTGATCAGGCTGACGGCGGTACGCTGTTTCTGGATGAAATCGGCGAACTACCGTTCGGCACTCAGATTAAAATTCTTCGGTATATCCAGGATCGCAGTTTTGAACGGGTCGGAGGAATCCGCCGGATTCCTGCCGATATCCGGATTATTGCGGCTACCTCCAGAACTCTTGATCAGGATATGGTTTCGGGTAAATTCAGCTCGGATCTTTATTATCAACTGAGCACCATAACATTTCATGCCCCATCTTTGCGTGAACGCTTAGAAGACATAGGGCCGCTTGTTCTGCATTTCGTCGCTCAGTTCTTTCGTCGTGAAGGGGGTGAAGCAAAGGCCTTTATGCCGGAGGCGCTCGATAAACTGCGGAATTATACCTGGCCTGGTAATCTGCGCGAATTAAAGAACGTGGTCGAACGAATTCTTATCGTCGCACCGGGGCGTGTCATCTCGGCTGATGATATTCCTGATTTGTCAGGAGACACGTCGTCCGGAGCGGCGTCTCTTCCGGCATTGGAGGGTGCGCTCTCGCGTTCAGCCTTGCGTGATGCCAGGGAAGAGTTCGAGCGGGAGTTCATCATTCACAAGCTTGAAGAAAACGACTGGAATATTTCCCGTACAGCCGAACTGATCGAACTGGAACGAAGTAATCTTCATCGTAAAATCAAAAGTTACGGAATTGACGTGCGGAGATAATCGGAATGCTGCCTGTTCTTAAAATACGTCCGAAAAAATTGCTACTGACAATTATGTTGGTTACCGCTGTCTGTACGGCAATTGTTTTCTATGCCGTATCGCATCTGAGACATACTCGCAACGGTACAAACTCGCTTAGACTCCTAAACGAAGCGTACATGACAGTACTCGAAAATTATGTTGAAAAACCTGATGCAAAAAAACTGGTACTTAAAATGGTCGATGGTATGCTTGCCACGCTTGACCCGCACAGTGCCTATCTTCCTCCCGAGCCGTATCACGAAATGGAAGTGCAACTGTCCGGGGCGTTCGGCGGTATCGGCATAGAGTTGGGGACAAAAGAGGGGAGGCTGACGGTAATTTCCCCCATCGACGATACTCCTGCCTTCCGGGCGGGCATTCATGCCAACGATATGATCTGGAAGATCGACGGGACGACGACCAACGGGATGAATATCTCGGCAGCTGTTAAGCGGATGCGTGGCGAGCGGGGAACGCCAGTAACCTTGACCATCATACGTGCTGAAAATGCCAGGCCGCTTGTTTTCAGGCTTGTCCGCGACATCATAAAGGTGAAGAGCCTGAAGGCAAAGCTGCTTGATTCAGGATATGGACTTATTAGAATAGCCCAGTTTCAGGAGCGCACCGGAGTCGAGTTTAAAGAAGCGCTAAAGGAGCTTCATGCAAAATCGGGCGGCTCGCTGAAGGGGCTGATTCTGGATCTGCGGTATAACCCTGGAGGCCTGTTGAATTCATGCGTCGAAGTGGTCAACTGTTTTGTCGGCTCCGATATTAACAATGCCGCGATTGTCAGCATCAAAGGACGAACACCGGAGTCCAATCGTGTGTATAACGCGACATTGGGCCCCAAGGAGCCTCGCTATCCGGTAATAGTGCTTATTAACGGCGGCAGTGCCAGCGCCTCGGAAATAGTTGCCGGTGCCTTACAGGATCATAAGCGGGCTATAATTATGGGAACGCAGAGTTTTGGCAAGGGGTCGGTACAATCGATCTTTCCGATGAAGGGCAACGCAGCTCTAAAATTGACAACGGCGCGTTACTATACACCTAGTGGGCGTTCAATTCAGGCCAAAGGGATTGTTCCGGATATTGAAGTTGATGCCGTCAAACAGGCCGCAGCCCAGGCACAACCAAATCGGCGGGAACTCAAGGAGAAAGATTTGAGCAATAGCCTGGCGCCGACCGTCATGCCGGATGAACAGCAGCCGAAAGCGCCTGCCGTTGCCCATGGTAAGGGTATGGATAAGGATCAGGATTTACAGAAGGATTTTCAGCTCCGGCGAGCCGTGGAGCTGCTGCAGTCGCTTAGTCTGCTGAAGGAGAGCGGGCTGAGCACCAGCAAGTAGTCAAATCAAGCGGAGAGTAATTCGCGAAGTTTCTGTCCGATATCCGCTTCGCGCATCATCGATTCGCCGATAAGGTACGCTTTCGCTCCATCGACCGCAAGATGGTCGATATCTACGCGACTGTTTATGCCGCTTTCGGTAACCAGCAGTCGCTCCTCCGGCATCATGCGGGCAAGACGGCCGGTGGTGCCGAGATCGGTCACAAACGTCCTCAGATTGCGGTTGTTGACGCCAATCAGAGTACAATCGGTTTTCAGAGCCTTTTCCATCTCCTCTTCATCATGTACTTCAAGCAGCACATCAAGTTTAAGCTCTTTTGCCACGGCATTAAACTCACGCAATTGATCAAGATCGAGCATCGCGGCGATCAGCAGAACAGCGTCGGCGCCGGCGGCACGGGCTTCAAAGATCTGGTAGGGATCGCAGATAAAATCCTTGCGCAAAAGTGGCAGAGAGACCGCTTCGCGGATCAGGGCCAGGTAGCTGAGGTGTCCCATGAAAAATTGCTCGTCGGTCAGCACCGACAGGCAGGTGGCGCCGTTATTCTGGTAGATTTCGGCGATTTCCAACGGATCGAAATCGGCGCGGATGACCCCCCTGCTTGGGGAGCCTTTCTTTACCTCGGCGATGATGGTTGTCCATCCCGAAGCCGCTGCCTCACGCAGATGCCGCTCAAAGCCGCGCGGCACGTCCTCAAGGTCACTTATACGCGACTTCAGCTCTGCAAGCGGAGCGGCTGTTTTGGCGGTCGCTACTTCCGTTAATTTGTGGGCGACTATTTTCTTCAGGATGTCGGGGGTATTGGTGGTCATGGTTTCTGCTTTCTGTATTGTACTTACAAAAATAAACGATAATCGCAATGAAGAGCGGCAGCCAGCTTCTTGGCTCGTTCTTTTCCAATGGTACGCCTGCCATTTTCCATTTCGCTGAGATGACGTTGCGGAATCCCGGTCATTTCGGAAAGTTGTTTTTGCGTAAGGTCTTCACGACCGCGAGCCCCACGTAAAACAACTGCTTCTGTTGTTTCACCGGGGAAATATTTAGTGAAGTATTCATCAGCAGTAATACTCCTCTCGCTTCCTTCCTCGGGTTCGATGTGAGGTGGCCGGGCTTAGTGAGACAGCCTGAAGGGTGAAATAAGCAATGTCCCATTGTTGTTGGGTTTGTTGGCATCAGGCTGCCAGCCTCAGTTTTTTAAGTCCTTGGAAATAAGCCTCATCCGGTGTCAGTTTG
>CAIYDX010000304.1 GCA_903925005.1 uncultured Geobacteraceae bacterium | reverse complement strand
TTTCTGTAGCGTAAGTTATCCACGAGATTGAGCTGTCCAGCCAGAACAATCGGAAAAAACGGCTTGGAATCCTGCTCAAACTGAGTCAAGGTATGCAACTCAGCAAACACCTCCAGACGCAACAGCGATGCCTCATCGATAGGGGAGAACGCAGCGACTTGGAGAGAGTACCTGGTATCCGGAGTGCTCCCCGGTTTCAGCCAGGAAGAGATCGAAGCGCTGTCATCGGCCGGCAGGGAGATTGATCAGATGATCGCAGCCGGTTCTTCGTTACCCCTGAGGGAGTTTCTTCACTACATTGTTTCCAAATCCGGTATTCTTGCCACGGCGGTAGCCACCGGTGACCAAATGTGGAACCTGCAGCTGCTCAATACCCTTTTCGATTTCATCCGTGATGAACAAGAGAAGCAAAAGCTGGATCTGAGCGGGTTTTTGGCACTAATAGACGATATGAGCGCTCAAGGGATCGCGCTACCAGCTGAGAAGCTATGCGGCGAAGGGGAGGGGGTTTGTTTCACTACCGCCCACGGGAGTAAAGGTCTTGAATTTGACCACGTATTCATGATCGGGTGTACTTCAAAAGTTTGGGATACCGCCCCACGGAATAGGACCTATGCCTTGCCTTCGACTGTTTTCAAGAGTGTCATCGGGTCAGAAGAGGAAGAAGCGAGGCGGTTGTTTTATGTTGGTATGACGCGGGCGCGAAAAGGTTTGTGTATTTCGTTATCGGGGAAAGACAATTCAGATAAGGCGCTTGAGCGGAGCCGGTTTGTGGCCGAGCTTGTCGAGGCTGGCGGCTGTGTCGTTGCTAAAGGGGAGGTTAGTGCGCCGGAGCTGGTTGCCGTTGGCAGGGTTGTTCTTGGCGAGCGGCCGGCGCGGGCGTCCATCTTCGACGATACTTTCCTTGACTCGATCCTTAAAAACTACAGGCTGAGCGTTTCGCATTTATCTGCGTACCTCAAATGCCCTACTGCATTTTACTTCACCAGGCTACTGCATGCGCCCCAGGCTGGAAGCATTGCACGTACCTTCGGGCTTGCTGTTCATCATGCGCTTGAGGTTGTGTTCAAGGCTATGGTAGCGAATGATCATCGGGAGTTCCCGGAGGTTGAAGTCTTCATGTCCGCCTATCGGGAGTATATGAGACGGTTTGAGTGTGATTTTGGTGCAGTTGAGTATCGGCGCCGCATGGCGTACGCTGAAGCAGTGTTGCCGTTATTTTATGGCGGCCATGTGGCCGGCTGGTGTCGTGACTCTTTAGTAGAGGTGTCGTTGCGGGCAACTGTTGCGGGCGTGCCGTGTGGCGGCAAGCTTGATCGTATTGAGTTCTTGGATCGGAACGGAAATATCGATATCGTTGATGATAAATCAGGTAACTTTCAGTATGCAAAGAAAAAGCTGGCCGCGCCTGACCCTGAGAAGGTTATTGCGCTTGCAGCGAAGGGGCAGGTGGCTTGTTTTGAAGCTGTCTACGGAGGCGACTATTGGCGCCAGGCAGTGTTCTACCAGATACTGGCTGAAGCTGATAAGGACCATGACTTTGTTGTTGGAGATGTGTCGTTCGAATTCTGTGAGCCTGATAAGGCTTCTGGTGAATTCTTCACCGTACCGGTGCCAGTAGGGGAGTTTGACCAGGAGCTGGTGAAGATACAGATTTCAGAGGCCTACAAGCGGATCAAAAACCATGAGTTCGATGCCGGTTGCGGTGATCCGGATTGTGAATGGTGTCAGTTCGTAGCGAGGCTTGAAACGGCTACTCACACGAATGAGAATTCTAACGAATTTCAGGAAGAAGAACTGTTACTTGCTGCTTGAGTTCCCTTCTCGTGTGTGAAGAATTGCTGTAAATTACACATCTAAGTGTAATTAGGGAGATACGATCATGACACAACCTGTATTTAGTCGCGAAAAGCGGACAGTGCTTGCTGGACAAATAGCCACCATATTTCGGAGCTGGAAGTTAACACCAGAGGAACGTGCATGGGCGCTTGGCTTCCGCCGAGGTTCTAAATTGTCTTTGCGACGATACGAAAATGGCGGTGCGATCGTCAACAAAACTGATGTGTTGTGGCGCGCCGGCTGTCTTTTGGATATCTCCAGGCTCCTACTTTCGATGGATCCGGACCATGGAAGCGAGTGGATCAGAAAGCCGTGTGTACCGCTCGAAAACAAACGGCCGGTTGAACTTTTAAAGCATATCGAGAGCATGCTTTATGTACGCTCAATGCTTATAAACAGAGCATCTTTAGGAATAAAATAAAACATAGTGACTATAGTATAACTTAGGGTTATACTTGCTTATCTAAAAGGAGGTGTAACTATGTTAGCAGTCAAAACAGCAATTTCGGTTGACAAGACCATTTTCGATGAAGCGGAGTATATTGCTAAAGAAATGCATGTATCCCGAAGCAAATTATATGTAATTGCAATGAAAGAATTTATTGATCACAGGAAAAATAAGCAGCTTTTTGATGATATTAACGCCGCATATTCCGTTGAACCGTCTGTAGAAGAACAGACTATCCGGAAGGTATCACGGCAGCAGCATAAGCGCATCGTGGAGCGTGAATGGTGATTAATCAAGGAGATATATACTGGATTGAATTCGATGATCCTGTAGGATCAGAACCTGGATACAAGCACCCTCATGTTGTTGTTCAGAATAATATGTTTAATCACAGCAAAATCAACACTACTGTTGTGTGTCCATTCACCAGCGTAAGTAAGCGCGGTAACATTCCGGGCAATGTACTTATTAAAAAGGGCGAAGCAAATATGGATAAGGACAGCGTAATAAGCGTTTCACAGCTTATTACGGTAGATAAAACTCAGCTGGAAGAGTACATCGGGACCATTTCGAAGAGAAGAATTCTTGAAATTTATAACGGGATCAATCTGATCTTATTGCCGCGTGAACCGCCAGAATGATTAATCGCACAACTGATAACCACTTGACAGACAGCAAAAAGTAGCGGAATTTGACGCTATCCAGGTTACACCGGCAAACTAAACGTCAGGGAGAGTACAGCAAATGGCAAAAGGAAAAGTTAAGTGGTTCAACGACGCAAAGGGTTTTGGATTTTTGGAGCAGGACGGCGGGGAGGATGTTTTCTGTCATTTTTCAGCGATTAGCGGAGACGGGTTCAAATCCCTTGCCGAAGGGGACTCAGTGGAGTTTTCAGTAACTAAAGGGCCAAAAGGCCTACAGGCAGCCGACGTTCGCAGGATCTGATATCAATTAACAGCAAGAGCCTCCGGTCCGACGACAGAGGCTCTTGCTTTATCAACAATGGTTGCAAATGATCCTAAAACACACACTT
>CAIYDX010000303.1 GCA_903925005.1 uncultured Geobacteraceae bacterium | reverse complement strand
CAATGAACTCATTAAATATATTTTCAAGCTCGCGAAATCTGTGTTCCTCGTTCTCCAGCTCTGTTTCAAACTTTGTAAGATCCGCCATGCTGTTTACGGAATGAATCATCAGGTCAAGCTTGCCGACGGCATCACCAAGATGCAAATTTACAAACCTGGATACAACAAATGACATCAATAAAGGGATTGGGATTAAAATAACAAAAACGACAATGAGTTTTTTCAAAAAAGAACCGCGAAAATCCGGCATCTGCTCGGTGATGGATAACACACCAAGTACATCACCGACTTTTGCTGTAGGATGACAATCGATGCATCTAGCCTCGGCCTTTAGCGGAATAACGTGCTGCAAACCTTTAATTGTTAGATGGCTGGCATAAATACCATCTGTAAAAGCCTTTCTGACCAGCGGATCATCTTCAGCTTTTGAGGCGTCGGATTCTATCATTGTGCTTGGATGGAGCGATATCGTGTACCTGTCTGGAAGAAGACGCTTGTAATCGGTAATTATCTCCGTCATCTCCGCCATGTTTTGACCATCTTTCATCGCGGCGGTAATTAAGGAGGAAATCCGATTTGCCATTGAAATAGATGTGCTTGCCGAAATATCTTCGGCCTGCTTGATAAAAAACCATGTCAGAGTGGTTATTACGGTAATAAAAGTTATGATTGAAACGATGAGAGTAGCGGTGAAAATGAACCGTTTGAGGGTAAATGAGGTGAATTGTATGAATTTCTTGAAAAGAAACATTATGATCTCCAGCAATATGGCGACTTATACTGGCAACTAATTTAGCCGGAGGATGTAACTTCCCTCCGGCTATGAAAGGAGCACAAATGGCAGTATGTGCTCGTCCAACACTCACAAAACATCAATAACCACGTTTGATAGTTTTGAATTTTCTATAAGCATGAGATATTAATGAACGCCATTCTACTTACCGTTTACGTGTATGTCAATCGTTTTTATAACATTAGTTCAGAAGTTTGTATTCTTGTATTTTTAAAGATATCGCATTTGCACTATTAAGGCACTATTTAATTTCCAATCCCATCCGGTCGCCAGCTTGGCGGGATCACACGGCTCCCGGCGCTCTCTTTTCCCGGCAGCAGACTCCCGAAGGTCACAGCCATACGACCGAACCGATCATTTATCTTATCCATTGCTTGAGCTACAAACAACTTTTTTCTCTCATCCTCAAACAGCGGCAGTTGCTCCGTCTGGTGCTTGAGGTTGGAGAGAGTCACTCCCAGAAGTCTTACCGGCTGTTCCAGTTCAACAGTAGCGAGTATTGACAGCGCCGCCTTGTAGATTTCGTCGCTCAGATTGACATGGTTTTTCAACGTCGTCTGTTTTCCCCAGGAAGAAAAAAAATCAGCGTACCGCACATACAAATGAATAGTCCTTCCACTAACGTTATATCGTCGCGCACGACTACCGACCATTTCCGAGAGCTGCAGCAGAAAGCGTCGGATCTCGGCCGGATTGTCTATGTCCTGCTCCAGGGTCCGCGAATGCCCGACCGACTTTACCTCGTCCTCCTCACCGAACGGAACCACCGGAGAACGGTCAATCCCCTGCCCCATTTCTTTAAGCCGTGCGCCTACGATGCCGAATTTTCGCGTTAGACGCGCTTCATCGCACCGCCCCAGTTCACCACAGGTGTAGATCGACATCATGTTGAGATGCCGCTGCGTCTTTTTCCCGATGCCGCAGAGATCCTTGATCGGCAATCGCTCCATAACCCGCGAAATATCTTCCGGCGCGATAATCGTCAGTCCGTCCGGTTTTTGCATGTCGCTGGCCAGCTTGGCCAGGAGCTTATTGGGGGCGATGCCGATGGAGCAGGTTATTCCGAAGCTGTGTCTGATGCGGGTTTTAATAAGGTGGGCAATAGTGACGGCACTGTCGAAAATTCCGAGGGAGTGGGTGACGTCCAGCCAGGATTCATCGATGGAGAAGGCTTCTACTTCCGGAGTATAGTCCCGGAATATTTCGTTAATTTTACCGGATGTGTAGGTGTACTTCCGGCTGTCCCCCACAACTATGATCAGCTCCGGACAGACCCGCTTCCCCTCCCAGATCGCCATGCCGGTTTTGACCCCTTTAGCCCTGGCTTCATAGGAGGTGGTGATCACCGTCCGTCCGCCACCTCCGACCACGGCAATCGGTTTGCCGCGCAAGGCAGGGTCGGCCTGCTGCTCAACGCTGGCGAAAAAGGCGTTCATGTCAATATGAAGGATGGTTCTCGCCGGCATATCAGATAGCGTGTTAAATATACTTGTAAGCAGCAATTGCGACCGTCCCGTAGAGAAGAATACTTTTCCATCCGAAGGCAATTTTCAAATCCTGCCGTGACGGCAGCGCATTATAGACCAGAACAAAAGAAACTAAATAAATGCCCATAGTGGAAAAGAGCGTTGGGGTAAAATATTTCGACCAGCTTTGGAACAGATAAAAAGCAACCACTATCAGCCCCAGAGGCGCCAAACCTATCGGCAGCGAATTGAACGCGTTGAGGCCTCTGAAACTGACAGATCCGAGTCGTATGCCATCCTCCTGCCGGTGCGGAATGAGCGAGAAGCCGGACGGTTTTGCAAAAAGCACTGTCCCGACCAGAAGGTGAGTCAGCTCATGCAAAGACACTCCGATCAGGTTCCAGAGTGCAATGGCAAAAAAACCGCCCCGTTTGGATTTACGGTCAAGAACAATCATACAGAGTAACAGGGCGAGACCGCAAAGATGCCAGTGGAAAGGGAGACGAAGAACCGCTTCAAATGAACGTTCAAAACTAGTCATGATGATTTGTCGATGTACCGGAAATCATACCAGCTTCAAAACATTGAGCTCCGCCTTGAGCCAGGCATAAACGATCGGAGCCGCTATCATTCCGCCAAGACCAAAGATCGCATCCATAACCAACATCGCGCAGAGCAGCTCCCAAGCTCTGGCGTGGACCTCGCTCCCTACAATGCGGGCATTCGTGAAGTATTCCAGTTTATGAACCAGAACCAGAAACAGGGCTGAAGCGCCACCCACCCCCGGAGAAACACCCAGGCTGATTACCACGATGACGGCATTGGAAACCAGGTTGCCTACCACCGGCAGCATGCCGGTCACAAAAGTAAACAGGATCAGCACGGTAACCATCGGCAGCCGTATTCCGCACAATGGCAGGACAACCGCGAGGTAGACGGCGGTTAATATTGTGTTGAGACACGATATTTTGATTTGGGCAAAGACAACCTTTTCAAACGACTCGGCCAGCACCTTCAAACGGGCATGCAAGGCAGCGGCAAGGGGAGGCCAATCTTCCGCTCCCTCGAAAGAGTGCAGGGCTGTCATGCCGCCAACCACCATACCGAGAAGGACATGGGCAAAGGTCATGACACCTTCCATGCCTACCGCCGAAAGATGGCGGCCATGTTCCCGCATCAGACCGGCAAGCCTGGACTGGAGCTCTTCCACCGTATCCGGCAATGAAATCGCCAAATCGGCCGGCAGCGTCCGTTTCAAATGTTCCAGCGTCTCGGCCACGGCGGTCAGTAAAGGGGCCATGCCGTGGTGCCCATGGAAGAATGACCAGAGTCCGAAACCGCATCCGAACAACCCTGCTGCCACACCGACGGCGATCACCCCCAAAGCGACCTCATGCGCCATTCCGCTCCAGTGGACCGGCACTTTTTTGGCCAGTTTGACCGTCAGAACATGTACGGCCAGACCGGCAATAACAGCCGGTAACAAGTGAAAGTAAAGTATCAGCGGTACGGCAAATATTGCCAGGATGTAGCTGATGTTTTTGGTTTTTTGCGGCATGGGGCAACTCCTCCTGTTTTTCGTAATCAAAGATGGTTATTCGGTACGCTGTCCATTAATCGTCCAGGATTGATCAGCCGGGTCGAATACCAATTCATAGAGCGCCTCGCCATCGGTCACCGCGTAGTGCAGGAGCTGCCGTTCACCGACCCGATCCTGCCAGTGGTAGGTTGATTCCGTGATCCGGTGCTGGCGGCGGTTAAGTTCGAACCAGACCGGCTGCGCCTTCTTGCCCGGTTCAAAAAGGACCGCTATGCGAACCGCCTTCCCGGAGTTCATTCGCAACTCCTGACAATCCGGAGCAGTTTTCCGGCGACGACGGTCTCCGCCTCGCCTTCCCTGATAATAATCGGCTGGAGCGCGGAGTTCTCCGGTTGTAGACGGATATGGCCGGCCTCGCGGTAAAAGCGCTTCAGGGTTGCTTCACCATCGATCAGCGCCACGACAATCTCGCCGTTTTCCGCAGACGGTTGAGGACGGATCAGCGCCAGATCGCCGTCGATAATATGGGCATCAATCATGCTGTCACCCCGCACCCGCAGAAAATAACACCCCTCTCCGCGAAGCCAGGAGGGATCGATGGCACAATACCCCTGAAGATCCTCGACAGCAGGCTCGGGAGCGCCAGCCCTGACCATGCCGACAATCGGCACTAGCGTGGATGATGCCGGACGGTTGACAAACATAATCCCGCGCGCCCCACCCCGCCGTTTGATATACCCTTTCCTCTCAAGCGCATTCAGGTGGGCAATCGCAGTAGCGGTTCCTTTGGTGCCGATACCGTCGGATATTTCACGCAGAGTCGGCGGGCAGCCAGCCCCGGCGAGGGAAGCGGCGATAATATCCAGTACCTGTTGTTGTCGTTCGGTAAGTTGCTGCATCTGGATTCCATATCTATCAAATGACATAATATGTCAAATAATAGTCATACCGTCTCCGAACGTCAAGCGGATCTTTTTGAGTAGGTATCGATAATCCAGCGGGCAATACTTCGTTTACCACCAGGCGACATCGGCAGGGCGTCTTCATGAAACCACTCCGCTTCGACGACCTCTACACCGTCAGGCTTTATTTCTCCACCGGCATAATCAGCCAGGAAACCGATCATCTGCTGGCTGGGAAAAGGCCAGCACTGGCTCCCTACATAACGGATATTGGCGACCTCTATCCCCGCCTCCTCACGTACTTCCCGTTGGACACACTCCTCCAGGGATTCGCCGAAATCGAGAAAACCGGCCACCAGGCTGAAACGCCCGACATTCCAGGCGGCATTGCGGATCAACAGCACTTCGGCGCCGCGCCTGACCAGAACAATGATGCAAGGGTGAATATGAGGAAAATGTTCATCACCGCAAGCCGGACAACGCTTGCCCCAACCGCCCGGAATTCTGGCCAGCTCACCTCCGCAATGGGAGCAAAAATGGCTGCGCTGTTCCCAATGCAGTATCTGAGCGGCCCGGCCGGCTATGGTTGCCAGGGTATTATCGAGCCGCATGTCCGGCCCCTGAAACGGGAGGGCCTCATACCCCGCCGGCAGTGCGGCAGCCGGGGCAATTCGTGTTGCCCGGAGTGGTTTCCCCTGCCAGAGGCCGATTCTCAGCGGTTTCGTTACCAAAATGATATCTGCGGAGAGCGATCCGTCCTGAAACAGCGCTTGCTGCGATTCAGAGAATACCAGCAGTGAAGAGCTCTGAAGAACGATCAGGAATCCAGGAATATTATCCGGCTCCTGTTCAGGAGGAAGCGGCGTGAACAAATCGCGGATCATGGTTGAATTGAACGGCAATGTATTTGTCATGTTACTCATCCTTATAAGAATGTTTCTGAAAGGATACGGATAATATCAGCAACGATAACTGTCAAGAGTAATAGTCCGGTGCAGATCCAAATGTTTAAAGAGAAATATTTACCGATATTGGTATTCATGATATTAACCGTATCATCACTCCACCCCATGGCTTGAAGGATCTAAATATCATGATCGAAATATGTTGAGTGACACATCCCGCATTACAGTTAGTATTTGCACGATTCGGGTTCTACCGTTCGCACTGTTCACCCTTCTTATTACTGCATGCGCCACCCATAAGCGCGACTACTCGCCACAAGACCAAAACCAATCCTCCAGCCAAAAGCCCTCACAGAAACCGTACACCGTTTATGGAAAACGCTATGAACCGCTTTCCAGCCATGAAGGTTTCGTGCAGGAGGGGATTGCCAGCAGCTATGGGCGTGATTTCCATGGTCGTAAAACCAGCAGCGGAGAACCGTTTGATATGTATGCGATGACGGCGGCCCACAAAACTCTGCCGCTAGGTGTCTATGTGAAAGTGCGGCACAAACGTACCGGCAAGGAGGTCGTTGTCCGCATAAATGATCGTGGCCCGTTTGTGCGCGACCGCATCATTGACCTTTCGGAGGGGGCCGCACGCAAACTGGAGATGCTTCAGGAGGGGTTGGCTGCGGTCAAGGTTACAGCTCTCGGGTACAAAACCGACCACAAGAGCGGAGAGAGTGAATACCGCACTCCGGCAAGCTACGACACCGGAAGTTTTGCGCTTCAGGTGGCCGCCTTTAAAAACAGGGCAAACGCCTATCGTTATGCGGAAGAGTTGAAGAATAAATACGGTTCGGCGGATGTGCAGGAGGCGCTTGTGGGTGGAGATCGGTTCTATCGGGTACGTTTAGGGCGCTACTCTTCATTGCAAAACGCACATTCGGCCCAGGAATCGTTTGAGCAGAAAGGGTTCCCCGGCAACTTCGTTGTTGCCGTCGATTAAATTTTCAACGTTGCGATTGCCGTCACAATTTTATTGCAATCCATCACAACCGCCGCGGGAATAAACAGATCGACCTCATTTCGTATTGTCCCGGTCAGGCAGTGAATCAGTTCTTGAAACAGGCGCAGTTCACGGGAAAACAGCTCCGTAAACTCGAAGCGCAGATCCGCAAAATGTCGCGGGTCCCCGCTCGTAAAATTCAACGTACACCATTCGTCGAACAACTCTTCTCCGGAAATATCAATCAACGGGATACCGTTAAGTCGGCAGGTCATCGGCCGGAAATCATAGACCAGGCACCCCCCGGTTTCCGACAGCAGCAGACAGGGAGTCTCGTCCTCTTCCGGCATCAGTGCCTCCCAGTCATCCTCGGGAATACCGTTCAGCAGCCATGGTTCGACGAAGGCAGGATTCTCCAGCGACAACAGCTCCAAGCGCTTAGTCGCCGACGCTACAATTTTCGTCTTTAGTGATTCTGGAAGCTTTTCGAAGCCGTATTTGAGATAGAATGCATCCAGCAGAGTAATATCAAAAAGGCCGCGACAACATTCCGAACAGCCGTTTCGGCAGGCGATCAGATCCGGATGCAGATCAAGACAGCGCTGAAACCAGGCATCAACTTCGCCTAACAAGGCACCATAACTATCCAGCAACTCTTTCATGGAATTTTGTTCAACTACATGTACACCATGACGGTAATAGAAATTGAGCCGTCAGCCGTTTTAAAAGGAATTGTCACCCCTTTGCACTGCACATTGATACTCGATTGTTCATTGGCATCCGGCGGCTCCGAGATGGCCCGCAGCTGGCCTGAGACCACCAGCGGGAGGCCGAGTGCGACACTGCCGTACTTTTCGTGATATTTGGTTTTAAAAACCCCGGCAATGTTGTTCGCCAGTTCCCCCATGGCATCGCGAATGCACTCTTCATCGGCCTCATCGACCATCAGCAGCTCTTTGGCAACACACTGGGCGCTCGCTTTATCGGTGGCGATGATAATATAGCCGACACGATCGCCGGCAATCCCGACGATCCCGGTAACATCCGAATCAACCGGTTCGACCTTTTTTTCGACCTTGCCGGCCAGCAGGTCGATGTTCATATAACTTTTGAACGTGTCCTGTGTGGCGGACATGATGGTAAACATAATCTCTTCAAATGAAATGGCTGACAAACTAATACCCTCCGGAAAAAATTATATTGTTCTCGGCATTCTATTTCAGAGTCAGGATAAATTCAACAAGACTTTTATTAAAATTGCACCTTTTCAATTTGACTGTTAAAGGAAGGCAGCCGCCCGAATCCCTGGGTTATTCCCATTCAATCGTTGCCGGGGGCTTGCTGGAAATATCGTAGACAACCCGGTTGATCCCCTTGACCTCATTGATGATGCGGCCGCTGATGCGGGCCAGATCTTCGTACGGCATCGGATACCAGCCGGCGGTCATGAAATCCTTGGTCTCCACCGCCCTGAGCGCAACGACATATTCGTAGGTGCGGCCATCCCCCATGACACCGACACTCTTGACCGGCAGAAACACCGCAAAGGCTTGACTGATCTTGTCATAATGTCCCGAAGAATAGAGTTCCTCGATATAAATGGCATCGGCACGTCTCAGGATGTCGCAGTACTCCTTTTTTACTTCGCCGAGAATCCGCACCCCCAGGCCGGGGCCTGGAAACGGGTGACGCCAGACCATCTGGCGAGGCAGGCCAAGTTCTTCCCCGATGGCCCGCACCTCATCCTTAAACAGCTCCCTGAGCGGTTCAAGGAGTTTTAATTTCATATGGTCCGGTAATCCGCCGACATTGTGATGGCTCTTTATATTATGAGCCTTGCCGGTTTTCGCCCCGGCGGATTCAATAACATCCGGATAGATGGTTCCCTGGGCAAGCCAGTTGGCATCCACAATCAGCTTAGACTGCTCTTCAAATATATCGACAAACAGCCCGCCGATGATCTTGCGCTTCTTTTCGGGATCGCTCTCTCCTGCCAAAGCGTCCAGAAAACGCTCCTCGGCGTTGACCCGGATCACCTTGACACCAAGGTTCTGCGCAAAGGTCGCCATGACCTGATCCCCCTCCCCGAGGCGTAGCAGACCGTTATCGACAAAGACGCAGGTTAACTGATCGCCGATTGCGCGGTGGATCAACGCTGCGGCAACGGAAGAGTCAACACCGCCGGAGAGCCCAAGTATGACGGTATCGCTGCCGACCTGGCGACGGATCCGTTCAACTGCATCTTCGATAATGTGGCCCGGTGTCCACTGACCGCTGCAGCCGCATACCTTACGAACAAACGTGTCGATCAACTGCTCGCCGCGCGGCGTATGGTTGACCTCCGGGTGAAACTGTACTCCGTAGAGATTTCTACCGACATTCTGGATGGCGCAGACCGGGGCGTTGGCGGTCTCGGCTACAACTTCAAAACCGTCCGGCACGCGGGCGACATGATCGCCGTGACTCATCCATACCGGACTGGAACCATCAATAAAGAAACTGTCGAACAACGGCCCCAGTTCTCCTACCGAAAGGAGATCGGCATGGCCGAATTCACGTTTTCCGGCCGGTACAACCTCGCCACCGAAATGGCGGCTCATCAGCTGCATCCCATAGCAGATGCCGAGTACCGGCACCCCCAGCTCGAACAGCTCCTCGGCAACGGAAGGAGCACCCTGGTCATAAACCGAGCAGGGGCCACCGGAGAGAATGATTCCGCTTGGCGCAAAGGAACGGATTGCCGCAAGATCCATATCGAACGGGTGCAGTTCGCAATAAACATGGGCTTCACGGATCCGGCGGGCGATCAACTGGGTGTATTGCGATCCAAAATCGAGAATCAGAATTTTCTGGCTATGAATGTCGCTCATTAATTCCCCACACGGTAGTTGGGCGCTTCCTTGGTTATCGTAACATCGTGAACATGAGATTCCTTGAGCCCGGCGCCGGTAATGCGGATAAAGCGCCCCTTGTCCTGCAGCTCCTTGATGCTGCCGCAACCGGTGTACCCCATTCCGGAGCGAAGGCCTCCAAGCAGCTGATGAATATTGGCCGAAAGCGGTCCGCGCAACGGAACCATCCCTTCGATCCCTTCAGGAACAAGCTTGACGTCATCACCGACATCCGACTGGAAATATCGATCCTTGCTGCCGTCTTTCATGGCCCCGATGGAACCCATGCCGCGATAACTCTTGTAGGTACGCCCCTGATACAGGACCGTATCGCCGGGGGACTCTTCGGTGCCGGCAAACAGCGAACCGATCATGATGCAGTCGGCGCCGGCAGTCACAGCCTTGGGAAGATCGCCGGAATACTTGACACCACCGTCGGCAATAACCGGAATGCCATATTTGTGGGCCATACGGGCACACTCATGAATTGCGGTGATCTGCGGGACACCAACTCCGGCCACGACTCGGGTAGTACAGATCGAGCCAGGTCCTATGCCGACCTTGATGCCGTCAGCCCCTGCCTTGATCAAAGCTTCTGCCGCCTCGGCGGCGGCAATATTACCGGCGATGATTTCACAACCTGGGAAAGTAGCTTTAGCACGTTGAACCGCATCAATTACCCCCTGAGAATGGCCATGCGCGGTATCGATCACGATCACGTCAACTCCGGCCTTGATCAGCGCTTCCATGCGCGCTTCCATCTCGGCGGTAGGTCCGACAGCCGCGCCGACCCGCAAGCGTCCGAGGCTGTCCTTGCAGGAAAATGGATACTTCTTGACCTTCTCGATATCCTTGATTGTAATCAATCCTTTCAGGAATCGGTCATTATCGACCACCAGCAGTTTTTCAACACGTGTATGTTTCAGATGCTCCTTGGCCTGTTCCAGAGTCGTTCCAACCTCGACAGTCACCAGATTGCGCTTGGTCATTCGGGCCGAGATCGGCAGATCGAAGTCTGTTTCGAAACGCAGATCTCGATTGGTCAGAATACCTACCAGCTTGCCGTTGGCCTTGGTGACCGGCACGCCAGAGATGCGATAGCGTTGCATGATATCGAGCGCTTCGCTGATCTTCTGCGTCGGGCGCATCGTAATAGGATCGACTATCATGCCCGATTCGCTCTTTTTCACCTTATCGACTTCATATGCCTGAGCTTCGATCGAGAGGTTCTTGTGGATAATACCGAGCCCCCCCTCCCTGGCCATGCAGATAGCTGTCCTGGCTTCGGTAACGGTATCCATGGCGGCACTCACCAGCGGAATATTTAGCGGTATGTTTCGGGAAATTCGGGTCGTAAGATTGGCGTCACGGGGAAGAATCAGTGAATGGGCAGGAACAAGCAGGACATCATCGAAGGTCAAACCTTCGGTCAGTTTGTCATAATGCATGGACAACTCCTTGCTGATGAAAATTTTATAGAAGTTAGTACAGCAGGCCGGCCAAGTCAAGGGAAATGGTAGGGGGTGCATGTATACTTTTTGAGGATACGTCACTCAATGCTACTGTCAAGAAAACGGACACATTTTTTAGAAATTGTGCTAGTACACAGGATATCTTCAACACATCAGTAATAGGCGAATAATATGAAAATAGTCGGCCATAGAGGCGCTTCGGAAGATGCCCCCGAAAACACGCTTGAAGCTTTGAAACTTGCGTGGGAGCAAGGGGCTTATGCCGCAGAATGTGATATCATCCGCACAAATGACGGAAAGCTGGTATTGATGCACGACGATTCGACTAAACGAACGGCTCTGGATGGAGTTGATCTTTTGGTAGAGCATACAGACTGGAATGATTTGAAAAAGCTCGATGTTGGCAGTTGGAAAGGCGAAAAGTGGCAGGGAGTCAAAATTCCTCTCTTAGAAGATGTGCTTCGCGCTATCCCTGATGGCAACCACCTGTATATTGAAATAAAAAGCGGGGGCACTAACCTTGGCGCTGATTCGCGAGTAATTAATGATCTTGAAAATATCATGGAAAATGAAAAAATATCGCCGTATAAAATCACCTTTATCTGCTTTGATCATGATTTCCTAAACAGTCTCAAAATAAGACTTCCTCGTTACAAAGCCTATTACCTTACGAGTTTCGTGGAGTATCCAGGTAAATGGCCTGATGTAAGAAGCGATGCGGAGCTGGAGACGTATATCCGGGAAGCTCTTAATAACGGCATTGATGGACTTGATATGGAAAGTTCATCCGTTATTACAAAGGAGTGGGTGAATAAAATCCGTGGCAAGGCGTTAGAAATCGCTATCTGGAGCTATTACAATGACGATACGCTAGATAATGCTCTGAGATACAAGGAAATCGGCGTTGATTTTTTAACTACAAATATGCCGGCGAAAATATTACAAGGGCTCGATCAGTCATGTTGCTAAATACTGACTTCAAAAACGCGACGTATTCCGATGAGGACTTTATTCAAAATGGGAAGATCACCCCGTTAGGAATAGAGTATTTACTGCAATTCAAGCGGTTTAGTTTGTTTAACAAAACAAGCACAGCCATGCTTTTCTTTATCAGCCTGCCGCTTATAATCCCGATGGCAATCATGCGGCTGGTGTCTCTGTTTGTTGTCTTTGGGACCGGAATATTATTGAAGAAATATTTGTCCATTAGCTTAGACAATTATCCGAATATAATCAGATTAATTTGTTTTGTCTGTTTGGGTGTCTATATAAGTTCAAAAGACAAGGAACGAGCAGGCACTCCACCCGGCACTGATTCGGGAGGCAGTAAACGTTCTACTGTCATAGTATCCAACCATAACAGCCGTTTTGACGCGGTATTGCTGGCCAACTTGCATCAAGGCGACTCAACATTCCTGGCGGCAGCCAAAACATCCTTTTTCGGGAAACTTATTATTGACTCGGGGCTTTGCAGTCGGTCCATGGAAGAGGGAATCGCTCTGGATACAAAAGAGGGGAGAGAGGAATGGCGGCGAAGGCTGAATTCCGCATATAGCCGGCCTATGCTGTTTTTCCCCGAAGGGCGCGTAGTACAAAAGCCGAATACGATAATAACCTTTCAAAACCATCTGGTTCTTGGACAAAAAGTGAACATCATCTGTAAAAAAAGTACCTATAAATCATATTTCTTAGATCATACCCAGATAGAGATACCTTTTTTTAAAGTCCCATATTCCAAATTTAAAAATAAAATATTCTGGGATTCAATTATTGAAGGCATTCCGTTTTTAGTCTCATTTGTCACCGTATTTCAGACTGAAGTAATAGGAACGGTACAATTGAACGGTAGTGAGACTATCGAAGAAATTAATGAATCGTTATATTCTCTATACGTAGACGATGGCTATAGCCTCGTAACCATGGACCCGCGTTTAGTAAAAAGATTGATGCAAAGTTTATATATCTAAATGACTCCACCGAAGTGCCGATTATCCAGTTTCCTCTCCCTGACCGGCTTCAGGGAGAGGAAACTATTTTAAAACACACTATCGCGGAATAAACTCTTCCCTGGAGGTAATCTTTCCGAGTGTCGCGACAATCAATTTGGCGGCATCTTCCAGGTCGGCCAGAGAGACCGTCTCTACCGGGGTATGCATATAGCGGAGCGGTATCTTGACCAGCGCCGTCGCAACGCCGCCGCGCGAAATCTGCATCACGTTGGCATCGGTGCCGGTGGCGCGTGGAGTGGCGGTGTTCTGGATCGCGATCTTTTCTTTTTCCGCAGTTTTTGACAGCAGCTCGAACAGGTGCGGGTTGATATTGGCGCCGCGGGCCAGAATCGGCCCTTTGCCGAGGGCAACCTCACCGTTGTGCTTTTTTTCAACATCCGGCTGATCGGTGGCAAAATCGACCTCGACACAGATGCCGACATCAGGGTTGACCGTATAGCAGCTGGTAGTTCCACCGCGCAGACCAATTTCCTCCTGAACCGAAGAGACGCCATACAGATCTACAGCAAGTTTTTTACCGGATGCGGCCACCAGTCGCAGCACCTCGGCCACCACAAAGCAGCCGGCCTTGTCGTCAAAACCGCGCGAAGCAACCCGGTCGCCATGCAGACGGGTAAAAGAACTCTCGAACGTCACCGCATCCCCTACCCTGACAAGCTTCTGCGCTTCCTTCTTGTCGCCGGCACCGATATCGATATATTGAGACTCAAGCTTGACTACCGTCTCGCGATCCTTGTTGTCCATCAGATGAATCGGCTTTTTACCGATCACCCCCGGCAGCGCTCCATCCGCTGTATGAACATTAACCCGCTTGCCCGGTGTCAGATGGGCATCCACCCCGCCGACAGCGGCGAAATAGAGAAAACCTTTGTCGTCAATATACTTAATCTGAAGACCGATCTCATCGGTATGGCCGACAATCATCACCCGTGGCAGATTCTTACCCTTGCCGCCGATACGGGCAAAAACGTTGCCCATCACATCGGTGGTCAGTTCGTCACAGAACGGGGCGACGTAGTCGCGAAACACTCGTTGGGCCGGTTGCTCATAACCGGAGGGGCTGGGTGCATCAAGCAGCTGTTCAAGGAATTTCAGAGATTCTTTACGCATCATTATACCTCGTGAATGGAGTAGTGAAGATCTTTAACAATTGAGTAGATAGTACATTTGTCTTGCATTTCTACTTTAAGTTCATCCTTTTTGAGGGTGTCGTCAACACCAACCTGCATCCGCACCCCTCGTTCAGTCTGACGCCGCAGATTATTGCGTTTTGTCCCCACAACATCCGATAGCCGCGCCGGGTGACTATATACCGTCGCATGGTCACCGGACGAGACAAAATTACAGATTAGATCCTCATACAGCTGCGAACGGACCAGCTGTCCCAGTGCGGGGTGGCGACATCCAGCCAGCACACTATCGGCATTAAGGCCTGCTTCGTTTTGCAGGCCGATGCGGATGACCGGGATGTCCGCCTGCATGGCTCGCTGTAGAAGCTGTTTACAGAGAGATACGCCCCGCTCAAGAGATAACGGCATGAACTCTCCGGCTGTGTAACGCCGTGCCAGTTCGGTTCCCCGTATAACTACCGTCGGATAGATGCGCAAGAAATCGGCGCCTGCGGAAATAACCTGTTCCAGCGATGCGAGCGACGAGAGGGGCGTATCCTTCGGCAGTCCTGGCATCAGCTGAGCTCCGGCTTGCAGCCCAGCGTTTTTTATAATACGAATGGCGTTCAGCGATGCCGCAGCGAAATGACCACGCCCGGACGCCGCCAAAACGGCGTCGTCCATAGACTGCACCCCCAGTTCGATCGTGCGGACGCCTCGCTCCGAAAGCCATGCCACATGATCGGCATCAATACAATCTGGACGGGTCGAAATTCTGACCGAATTAACTGTGCCGTTTTCCAGAAACGGCTGCAGGGGAGCCAGCAGTTCAGCCTGGATATCTTCCGGAAGCGCGGTGAAGGTGCCGCCGAAGAAGGCGACTTCCAGCGGACGCTCCCCGGCTGTGGACCGCCAGAGATCAATCTTGTCGCGTATCTGAAAGACGTTCGGAAGAGTACCGTTTGCTCCGGAAATTGTGCGCTGATCGCAAAAAACGCAGGTGTGTGGGCACCCTTGGTGACTTATGAAAAAAGGAACAGTTACCGGTTTCACTCGGTCTGCCTTGGCAAAGAGTGCAGCGTTTCGAGCGCCTCGGCGGCGGCAGCCTGCTGCGCAATTTTCTTCGATTTGCCCTGTCCAACGCCGGCAACCGTATCGCCAACCATAATCTGAAAAACAAACAGCCGGTCGTGTGGCGGCCCGGACTCCTCTATCAGGCGGTACTCCGGCAATGGGCAACAATGTGACGAGAGATATTCCTGCAGCTCACTTTTTGAATCGCGCCCCAGAACAAGCCGCTCCGGAGCCGCCGCCAGCTCTTTGAAAAGCCGCACAACCAGAGTACTTGCTGCCTGAAGACCGGTATCCCGGTAGATGGCAGCAATGAGAGCCTCAAGAACATCGGCAAGGATCGAATCTTTCTCTCGTCCGGCTGTCTGTTCCTCCCCACGCCCAAGCAGAATGAAGTTACCAATACCCAGCATTCGCGCCCGATCAGCCAATACATCCTGACCGGCCAGCCTTGAGCGGAGCTGCGACAAGGCTCCCTCATCCCAATCCGGATATTGAATATATAGCATTTCAGCCAACAGCAGTCCCAGCACCGCGTCTCCCAGAAATTCGAGGCGCTGGTAGTCCTCCCCCCTGACACTTCCGCTGACTTCATGCAGGTAGGAGGGGTGCGTCAAGGCCTGAACGAGAAGAGTCCGATCGTTGAATGTGTATTCCAGCAGCAGTTCTATTTGTTGATCGTTCGTAGACATAAAACTCCATGAAGAGGATAAACTATAGCTAGCCAATCCATTTTTGGCAACCGAAAGTCGCCTATGAAGGAAGAGAGTCGGAATTTAGGTTGATAATTCAGGGGCGCTTCCCTATAATTCGCTCTTTAAATTCATTGCAGTATCAACCATGCAGATCAGGATGTCGTACGTGGGCTATTTCATAACATTTGAAGGTGTAGAAGGGTGCGGCAAGACCACCCAGATCAAGCTTCTGTCGGAGTTCCTATTGGCTCGCGGCATGCACACGGTCCTGACCCGCGAGCCGGGCGGCTGCCCGATTGCCGATAAAATTCGCACAATCCTTCTTGATGCCGAAAACAAGGCTCTTTCTCCTCTCGCTGAACTGATGTTGTATGCTGCTGCCAGAGCCCAGCATGTCACCGAGGTTATTTCTCCGGCTCTCGAAGCAGGAAAAATTGTCCTGTGCGATCGTTTCTGCGATGCGACGTTAGCATATCAGAGCTTCGGACGCGGCATCGACCGGGGCGTTATCGACAACTTGAATCTTCAAGCATGCCAAGGGGCTACCCCTCATCTGACGGTTCTTGTCGATTGTGACCCGCGTGTCGGCCTTGAACGGGCTCGCCAAAGAATAGAAGCGACCAGCGGCCCCCGCGAAGAACGCTTTGAACTGGAAGCACTGGCTTTCCATGAACGGGTACGTGCCGGCTATCTGCGACTGGCTGCCGATGACCCGGAGCGTTTTTTGATCATAAACGGCGCCGATTCCATCGAAGCGATTTTTGCCGCTATTTCCACACTAGTTGCAGCACGGATTCCGGAGGCGTTGCGTGCCGTTTACTGATATATTGGGGCATGATCGGATTGTCGAGGTTCTGCGGCGTTCTCTGCGCAGCGGCAAAACCGCTCATTCCTATCTATTCGAAGGTATTCCCGGATCCGGTCGAAAAAAAACGGCGCTGACTTTGATTCAAGCGCTCTTTTGCACGGCTCTGCCGGATGATGCCTGTGGAGTCTGTCCTTCATGCCGCAAAATTGAAGGTGGCAACCACCCGGATATCCACCAGATAGCGCCGTTGCCGGATAAACGTGATATCAGCATAGAACAGCTGCGTGAGATGCAGCGGGATCTGTCGCTGCGCCCCTATGAGGCCCCACGCAAAGCATGCATAATCGACCCGGCCGAACGGATGAGCGTAAATGCCGCCAACTCTCTGCTGAAAACGCTGGAAGAACCGCCCGGCAATGCCTTGATAATCCTGCTGACAGAAAATGCCGGGATGCTGCTGTCAACTGTCCGCTCGCGTTGTCAGTTGATCAGATTTGCGCCGCTTTCACCCGAACATGTACTGTCGCTTCTGGAACGAAGCGGGATGGCGCCTGAAACCGCCGCGCTGGTCGCGCCGATGTCGGGAGGCAGCCTGCAAAGAGCCATGGAGCTTGACAACGAGTCACTCACAGCGCGCCGTGAAGCGGTGCTGTCCAGGTTAAGTCAGCTAACCATTCACCAAATCGCCACCGTTTTCGATGCCGCCGAGGAGTTGTCCGGCAACCGGGATGCGACGCTTGAGCTTCTAGACATGCTGCTCTCCTTCTTCCGCGATGCGGTTCATTTGGGAGCAGGCAACGCGGACATTGTCAACCGCTCGGTCAGGCCGGCTATTGAATCAATAGCAACAAGGCGGTCGTTTCCGCGCAACCTGGAGTTGCTGGAACGCATCTATGAAACCAGACGTGATATCCAGCGCAATGCAAACCCGAAACTGGCCCTGGATCATTTATTTATGGCTCTTGCTGAGGGCGTCAGATAAACTTTCAGCTTTCTTCACTATTTCAGGAGGTCTTTTTGTCACATATAGTCACTATCCAATTTACCAAAGCCGGTAAGATGTATGATTTCAACGCCGGGACGCTCGAACTCGTCCAGGGTGACCACGTCGTGGTTGAAACGGAACGTGGGGTCGGAGTCGGGCAGGTTGTCAAACCCCCTGTGGATAAAGACGCCGAGGCTGTCGCTACACTGGCGCTGGTCAAACGAAAGGCTACCCCGGATGATATGGCAACAGTCGAACGTATTGCCCAAAAGGAGCAGGAGGCATATCGATTCTGCGTCAACCGGATTATCGAACGGAGCATGCCGATGAAACTGGTACGGGTCGAATACCAGTTCGATAGCAGCAAGGCGGTCTTTTTCTTTACCGCCGATGGCCGTGTCGATTTCCGTGACCTGGTAAAGGATCTCGCCCACTCTTTTCATACCCGTATCGAAATGCGTCAAATCGGTGTACGCGATGAAGCCAAAATGACCGGCGGTATCGGCATCTGCGGTAGAGAACTCTGCTGCAGCTCGTTCCTGCGTGAATTCCAGCCGGTATCGGTTAAAATGGCCAAAGAGCAGAATCTGGCGCTTAATCCCAATAAGATATCCGGACAGTGCGGTCGGCTGCTCTGCTGTCTGGATTACGAATATGACACCTACTGCTGTCTGCGCAAAAATTTCCCGAAATCAGGCAAGCGGGTCCGCACCGTCAATGCGGTAGGGGTAGTCGATAAAGTCAATATCCTGACCGGAAATATCACCCTGAAACTTGACGACAACAAAATTATCGTCATCAAACGGGATGAGATTCTCGGTGATGGGACTCCAGTAACGACCCAGGTTCCTGCTGCACCTACACCGGCCAAATCTCCCCAACGCACGCGCGAACGGCGGCCGGAACAGCGGCGCAAACAGGAAAAGACTTCGCTGGAATCATACACCCATGCTGAAAGCGTCGAAAAAGCAGCGCCTGTTGCACCGGCACTTCGGGAGGGCACGGCAGCAACAGCGCCTCCTCAGTCGGAAACCCCGAAAACCGGGCAACAGCGCAAAAAGCATCGTTCCCGCAAACATGGCCAGCGCAAACCGTCCGGCGCCGCCCCAGACAGCAGTAAACCGACACCATCATCAGGAGCCTGAGATGAAACCGACCTTTTATGTGACTACTCCGATCTATTATGTCAACGACGTGCCGCATATCGGCCACGCCTATACCACGGTTGCCGCCGATGTTCTGGCCCGCTACAAACGCCTGATGGGCTATGACGTCTATTTTCTGACCGGCAGCGATGAGCATGGCCAGAAGGTGGAGAAGGCGGCCACGACTGCAGGTGAGACGCCACTGGAACTGGCTGATCGTGTGGTTAAACGTTTTCAGGCGCTCTGGGAGCGGCTGGGAATATCCCACAACGATTTTATCCGCACCACTCAGGAGCGCCATAAAAATGGGGTCAGCCAAATTTTCAAAGATATCATGGGCAAAGGCGATATCTACCTCGGCGAGTATGAAGATTGGTACTGTACCCCCTGCGAAACCTTCTGGACCGAGACCCAGTTGATCGATGGGCGCTGCCCCGACTGCAACCGCCCTGTGGAAAAGCTCAAGGAGGAATCGTACTTCTTCCGCATGAGCAAATACCAGGAGCAGCTGTTGGCACACATCGAAGCCAATCCTGACTTTATCCAGCCCAAGAGCAAACGGAACGAAATCATCTCATTTATAAAGGAAGGGTTGCGCGATCTGTCGGTCTCACGCACCACTTTTTCCTGGGGCATTCCGGTGCCGGGCAACGACCGCCACATCATCTACGTCTGGTTCGACGCGTTGACCAACTACATTACAGCTCTCGGTTATCCCGATGAAACCGGCAATTACGGCCGCTACTGGCCGGTTGATGTTCACCTGATCGGCAAGGACATACTCCGTTTCCACTCCGTCTACTGGCCAACATTCCTGATGGCGGCCGGACTGCCGCTGCCGAAAAAAGTCTTTGCCCACGGCTGGTGGACGGTCGAAGGACAGAAGATGAGCAAGAGCCTGCAAAACGTGATCGAACCGAACATGCTGATTGACAAATACGGCGTGGACGCGGTCAGATACTTCCTGCTGCGTGAGGTCCCTTTCGGCCTGGATGGCGACTTTTCACACAGTGCCCTTGTTCAGAGGATCAACTCCGACCTGGCAAATGATATCGGCAACCTCCTCTCACGTTCAACCGCCATGGCGGTCAAATATTTTGGCGGAATACTTCCAGCGGCAACCGAAATGGCTGATATCGATCTGGCTCTGAAACAAAAAACGGAAGAGATGGTGGCGACTGTCGATAAATTTATCGATGAGATGGCCTTCAGCAAGGCCCTGCAGGCTATTTGGGAAGTTATTTCAGCCGGTAATAAATACATCGACGATACGGCGCCCTGGGCACTGGCGAAAGATCCGGCCAACCGAGATCGCCTTGCCACGGTCATGTACTGCCTGCTTGAATCACAACGGATAACACACTTTATTCTGTCGGCTTTTCTGCCGACAACAGCGGAAAAGGCTTTGGCTTCTCTGGGATGGAATGAAGCTGTTTCCAAGGCAGGGATGGCATGGGGCGGTTTGTCGGCTGGAGCTACCATTACCAAGGCAGAAGCGCTCTTTCCGAGGATAGAGGAATAAACCAATTCAATGATGATGATTATTTTTTTTCGGGCGGTTGAGACAACAACCGCCCGATTGCCGTTATTACTTCATCAGGCGTAATATCCTTTATACAGCTAAGATCAATGGGGCACGAAGGCATTGATCCGAACTTGGAGCAGGGCGAGCAGGGCAGATGATGATTTAGAACGACATGTCGCTCGCCCTTTGGAGCCCACTTATTGGCATTGCTCGGCCCAAACAGCGATACCGTGGGAATGCCAAGACCCGCCGCAATGTGCAGCACTCCGGAATCGCCACTGATCATCAGACTGGAACGGGCAATCACCGCCGCGGTTTCCGCCAGGGTAGTCCTGCCGGCAAGGTTAAGCCCCCCTCCCCCAACAATCATATTGCCATCAGCCCACTCCTCTCGCCCTCCAACAACAACGACCTTGTAGCCGTTTTCCGCGAGTCGCTTCGCCACCAGACAGAACCGTCTCCCCCCCCAACGCTTTTCCTGAATTGAAGCGCCGGGAAAAATTACGACAAATGAATCGGAACATAGTGGTTTCAGTAATTCAACTGCTTTGGACACCGACTGCGGCGGCAGCACCAGGGAAGCTTCTCCGGCATCACATTTGACGGAGACTCCTAACGGCTCAAGCAAAGCCAGGAAATTATCTGCTTCATACGCATTTTGATCATACGGAATACAATGAGTGAACATACTACGACGTTCGTTGGAGTCGAATCCTATCTTGACCGGCGCCCGCACCAATCTGGCCACCATAGCCGACAAGCGGTACCACTGTTCAGTATCGATGACAACATCGTAGTAGTCTCGTAGAGCCTGAACAAAATTTCCGATCCGATCATAGCAAAGCACCTTGTCTACTTGAGGTATCAGAGTAAACGTGCCGGAATTGCGACGCTCTGCCAGAATTGTAATATGGGTATCGGGGTACGACTGTTTGATTAATTTGACCGGCGAAGCCAAGAGGACAGCATCACCGATCCCCCCAGGGCGAATAATAAGAATTCTACGAAAATCGTGAGCAGTATTTGGGCAGGGGCGAGACAGTACCGGCAGCAAAAGTCTCCCCGCAAGAGGGTCAAGAATTTTGAGCAGATCAGCTTTGCGCACTGTGATTCCCTACAATTTTGTCATATAGATCATTATACATGTCTGCTACATGATTAATGTCGAATTTTGCTTTAATTGTTTCACGAGCCGCGCAAGAAAGTTGTTCCCAAAACGGACGATTTGACAAAACCCACAAAAGACCTTGAGCAAGATCATCCGTATTATATGGCTGGGCAAGATAGCCATTCAGTTTATGGTCAACAAGATCCGAAATCCCGCCGACTGAGAAGGCGACCGCCGGCACGCCGCAAGCCATTGCCTCCATGATTGTATTCGGAAGATTTTCCTGTAGTGACGGGGCCACAAAAACATCAGCTGCTGAATAAAGAAGATTCATACTCATTTCATCGTGCAGATATCCGATATAATGTGTTTTCAGCCCAAAATCGGAAGATCCGACCGGCTCATAACCCCCAAAAACCAGTAACTCGCAGCCAAGCGCCGCCAACTCTTTTGAAACAGATCTAAGAGCAGTTCCGACATGATGAAACCCTTTGTTTTTGTCGCTTGTAGCATTAACCGCACCGAACAGGATGTATTTTTTATCCGGATCAAGAGAAAACATTTTTCTCGCAAATTTTTTGTCGATGCAGCTCATAGCACCGACATCCAAGCCATTCGGAATAACCTCAACCCGTTTTCCTCTGAATAGTGAGCTTGACCTGACACAATCCGCAAGCCAGTTGCTTGGTGAGATTAAAGTTAAATCGAGCCCGCGCCACGCTTTTGATTTCCTGTTCCAAATCCAGCGAGAGAGATCTCGATCTGACATAGAACCCAACGCCGGACATTCTCCGCATTTTTCCTTGTAGCGTTCACAATCCAGCGGGATATGGCAGCCACCGGTAAACGCCCATGAATCATGAAGCGTCCAGACAAGAGGTTTGTTCAGTTTTTTCAATGTTTCGATTTTCACAAAACCTGAACATGTCCAGTGAAGATGAATAATGTCGGGATTCAACTCCTTAACCTTCGATAAAATGATATCCGGCTGAAACGAAGTTGAAAACGGCAAGCCATTCCTGTTTTTGTACAAATAAAGCGGCAGTGTCTCCAAAGCCGGTTTCCACAAAGCCAGTAATTTTTCGTAAGGACTTATGGGGCCGATTATATTGTCATGCCGGTCGCCGAAGCCGTTCTGTACTAACTGTTTGGCATCCACTCCTCTATTATTCAGGGCTTTTTGCAACCGACCGGCCGCACGACCGGCGCCGCCATGCATATAATGGGTATTTATGAAAAGAATTTTCATGAGATCCAAAAACCTGCAAGTTTTCGTCTGAACATCGGCAACTCCCAATTACGGACCAGATTGCGAGGTATCTGATATGGATCGGTCCATGAGTGATACTGCCCAGGAATGTTGGCCACCGCCCTGAATAGTCCTGCTTGTCGGCAGACTTCTACGGTCTCCGCAGTATAATCATCCCTGCTGCCAAAAGGGTAGGAGAACACCGATATCCTACGTCCGCACCAGGCTTCAAGCTGACGTAACGAGGCGGTTATCTCCTCATACTGACGGTCTTGGGAAAGGATGGATAGCTTGGTATGGGTGACCGTATGCCCACCAATGGTCACAAGCTCACTTCGTGCAAGTCGTCTCAGTTCATCAAGGGTCGCTACGCGATGGCTTTCCCGCCCCTTATCCGTAACGTCAGCCCAGGAACGAAGCCGGGCTAATTGCTGTTCCCGCTGTTCCGGCGGCAGTTCTTTTATCAGAACATGGAAATCCTGATACAACCTGGTCCGTTCTGCAACAGATTTTGTCGGCCATTCTCTCATTCCAAGGCCCGTATCAAGCGTGAAGCTTGGGGGGAGTTTATTTTCGTTAAGAATTATTCGCTCCAGATCATCCCACCAGAACTCGGCATCTGAAGAAATAAAGCCGGTAGAGATGAAAAACGTTGACGGTACGCCAAGCTCCTCAAGAATAGGGAGCGCCTCGTTCACATTATCTGCATAGCCGTCATCAAAAGTAACCGCAACGGAGGGACGGTTAATGTCCTGCCACTCCTCGTCCAATCGGACCATGTTAAAAGTGTCCTTCAGATAGCGCATCTGTGCACGAAAGTTCTCCGGCGTCACCGATAACAGCTGAGGATCGGACTCCAGGCGTGTTACCCTATGGTAGACCAGAACCGTCACCGGCGCATTGAAACGGTTCACAAGCCACCTTGCGGTTATTCTTAACGGTGAAAGAAGCAGATGACTGGCATAATGTAGCATCAGAGCTTTTTCCTCGCAGTAACGGTCAGCAGCAGCTGATAATCAATGTCGGTCCGGTCAAGCAGGCCGGGGTCAGGAAGATCTTCGACCGCCAATCCCTGCAGGAATGCACAGGCAGCCAGGGCATTGCCATGAGTACCGATCTCGACGGCGCCCGGAAATACAGGTTCAAACAGTTTCTGCAGGGAAGCGGTAGTAAAACGCCAGTAATCGCCCCAGCGATCCATATCGTAACGGCTGATCTGACTGATTCCGGCCACAGTCGCCAACAGCACGCCACCCGGTTTGAGAACATGATGGGCGCCTGCAACTGCGCTTCCGACATCATATATGAAATTCAAGGTTTGGGTGCAGATGAAACAATCCATGGAGCTTTCGGGGAGGGTGGCACAGTCCGTTAAGTCTCCGGCTACCGTTTTATCAGGATTGTCTTCGGAGGCATTTAGCACCTCGCAGGTTATCCCGGCACTTCCGAACCGCTTACTGTAATGGCTGCTGCCCACTTCAAGGACTCGCCCAGAAATGCATCCGGCATTGGCTTCCAGAAATTTTTCAATGTAATATCGGTCTATGGGAGTGCCACGGTCAAGCCCGAAAACCGTACTGACCGGTTCAATCCTTAGAACATCCGGAAATTTCAGCTGGGCGATTTTACGCGTCAACAATTTACCTAGCTCAGAGACCATCTTCTCTCCAACCGAAAATATTCATCTGCAAGTCATAGCCCGAATGAACGCGTCGTTCCACGAAAGGTGACGGCGAACTGAAAGCACTCTGCAGATGCAGTCTAAAACCGGCACCAGCGAGCACGGAAATAATTTTGTCCAGCTGCTGATGCTCGCCGGCCCTTGAGTGGTACTCAACAAATATTTTGCGAACCGCAGGGAGGTATTCCCGACTTGCCTGCAACACAAGATCTTCAGCTCCTTCTATATCCATCTTTAAAAAATCAACTGTACGTCCTGCTAGCAGCTCACGGATGTCCTGAGCCTGAACCTCGACTGTGGACGTATCTCCATTCCATGCAACGCGACCGCCATCCCCACCCTCGGAGCAAAACTGCAGAGTGGCATTTTCATGCCAGACAGCTTTGTTGACAAGGAGCACATCACTGTAACCGTTACCCTTGATATTCTGCTCCAGACAGGAAAATATCCGTGAATCGGCTTCAAAAGCAGTAATCCTGGCTTTTGGATATAGCCTCTTCAAATAGAGCACGCTCAGACCAATGTTGGCTCCCAGATCCAGGATATACGGCGCTTCTTCTTCAAACCGGATCTTGTAGATCTGTTCGACGAATATTTCAGCATAGGTGGTGATAAATGATGCTGCGTCAGGGATCACCAGATCCCACTCATAGAGCTTCAACCGGCACTCCGTAAATCGGGGTATTCCGGCAAGTTTCACCTGTAGGGACAGATAAATACGATAATCTTTTTCCGAAATCAGGCGCTTCAACCAGTAAATCGGCTCCCGAAGTACGGTTTTAACCGCTGCAAGTATCATTATAGTAACGCCTTCCTGACAATCCGGTGCAGCAGCTCTGCCCGATGGCCAAAGGTGTATTCCCGCAGCGTTCGTCTCTGTCCGGCCTGACCGATTTCTGCAGCCTCTTTTGGATGTTCCAGTAGCCACATCGCTTTTTCCCGACACTCCTCCGCATTATTGTAAACAACAACTTCCTGGTCAGGAACAAAAATATCTTCGATATTCTGCTTCCAATCGGTAAGCAGGCACGCAGCCACGCCAGTTGCCTCATAGAGGCGCATATTGGAAGCAAATTGCGATGAAGAATCAGCATGGATATTGAGTGTTGCAGCGGAATTCCGCAAAACCTGATACATGTTCAAGCCAAAAGCGGATGGGCGTAAATATGGTTTCAAGTGAGGATTGACCGGTCGAACATATTGCGGTGACCAGTCAGCCGCACCTCCAATTATCGGCAGGGTTTTCAAAAAAGAATCTGAAGCCCCCAATGCCCGGAGTGCACTAACGCCGAAGGTCAGTCCCAGCTTGACAATGCCTTTGACTTCTTCCTGCCAGCCAAACTCCGCGCTTGGCGTGAATATCTCCAATGGAACCGTGGATGCCAACACCTCAAGAAGCTCTTCGCGCCGCAGATGAAACTGACTTTGTCGCATAAGGCTACCGACAAAAGATAGCGACATGTTCTTTGCCCGGGGCTCAAGCCGGTCATTGATTCTGCAGTCGAAACTATGAGGAAAATGTACTGCGGGAAATCCGGTTTTACTCAAAGCAGCAACAGATTCCGGCGCACAGGAAAGAATCAAATCCATCATGTGCCAGACCTCAGTTTGGGGAATGGCACTGCCTACCCAGCCAAGTACAAGTCTGAGAGAAGGGAGTTCGGATCGTAAGATTTTCAGAAGCTCATCGTCATAGTCGTTGAACCAGATAATATCTGGGCAGAATTGCCGAGCCTGAGCCAATACAATATTCCTTAAACCGGAATGACTCGAATCAAAAGTCACGCCATTCTCGCGACACCACGCACTCTGGAGAGATACGGCATTGGGAGTGATTTCCGACGTGCAGTACCCAAGTGGAGCCAAAGCGACGGACCAACTGTCAGCCCAAGCAAAGAAATCGCTGTCAAGAACCGCTTTTTGCTCGACATAGGGAAGATCGCCCAGCCCAGAATGCGTAGCATACAGATTGGCCAGATACGAAGGATTCGAGTTTGTAATGATCATTAAACGCATTATGTCTTTCTACAGAGCTGTTGTTCAGTCAGCGTAAATCAGGTACTGACGTTGCTTGCCCACGAAATATTTCATACACATGCTGAACGAAACCTCTGGATATCCGTCCAAGGTTGACAATTTTCCATGGCCAGGGACAAGCAAGCATGACAAAACAGAACCATACAAGCGGATTATGAACCGACTTGCACGAAAATAGCCGCCGTAGACTCTCTCTACGATTTTCAGCAGCAAAGGACAGATAACCGCCCGTTTCTTCATTCAGAACAAGGAAAAGTGAAGGGTGAGTCATAAGAGTCATCTCCAGTCGCCAGGCACGAATCGTAAATTCATAATCGGAACCGTAATGCGGCAACAGAAAAGGATAAAACCCTCCGATAGCCACAAAATCCTTTGCGCGCAGAAACAGCCCCCTCGTTGAGAGGCAGTTTATTTCGTCCGGTGTTGCCGCCTGCGCAAAAGTAAATCGCCGCCAATCAACGTGCACTCCTGCATCGATCAGGCAACCGCTCTGCTTGCTGTAGCACTGGGCAAGCAACACTGTTTTTTCCCGATTTTCAAGCAGTGAAGCTCCCTGTGCGAGAAAATCTTCGGCAAACTCAGTGTCATCGTTCATGATCAGAACAAGGGAAGACGGCTCGATATTCGCCGCCTTCAACCAAAGATACCCTTGTTGCAGAGCACCAGCCCACCACCAGTCGCCCCCCCCTTTGATTACAACACAACCGGCAATGGCTTCAGCAACCATTTCTGAAGTTCCATCAGTGGAACCGTCATCAATCAGAATAAGCGTGTAATCACGGTAAGTCTGCTTTTGCAAAGACTCGACAAAAAGCCTGGTAACCGCTTTACGATTATGCACAGGCAGAAGTATATAGATATTTTCTGTCATGGTTTTCTCAAAATATACAGACTATTATCACCTGTTCCCAACAGATCGAACAGTCGTGTTATCAGATGATTAACACCGGTTTTGTGCAGGAGCGACAGACCCTTCAGCAGTATTTTGGCGGCAAGTCCCTGTTCAGTCGATGGCGACCAGAATACCGACGGAACCCCTATATCAGGATATGTTGCCAGATGAGCCCATTGATAATGGAGCCACTCCGAAGCGGTAATGGTCTTTGTCGCTTCCAGGGTAAGACCGGCCTGTTCGGCTGCAAGGTTCAATGACCGCCGGGAAAAATGGTGGAGATGGTACGGTGCATGCCAATTAATCCAACGGCGGCGGAACAGGCGAGCACCCCACCCATCGACATTGGGAGCACTGATAATTACTCTCCCGCCCGGTTTAAGTATACGTTTAATGCCGAGCAGTACCGCAGAGGGGTTGGTCATATGTTCTAAAACCTGGTCGAGAGTGACATAGTCAAAATAGTCCGTTTCATATGCGGCAGGGTCAAACACTCCCGCTTTGATATTAAGACCGTATCTCTGTGCCACGCGCAAGACATTTTCATCGGCTTCTATACCATGTGCCTCACAGCCCCGTTCCTGATGATAGCCTACTGTTTCACCAAATCCGCACCCAATATCCAGAACCCGTACATTTTGGGGAACCCAGCAGTAGGCCGACCTTGACGCACCGTTTAGCCAGGATAACAGACCACGAGCCTCCCTGCTTGGCCGATATGCTTCAAGCCTCAGATTCGAACGCGGATAGAATCTGGTGTACAGATCCACAATCTGAGCGGAATCAAACGTAGCTATCAAGAAACCGTGACGGCAGGAATTACAGCGTACAAGAGGGAAGATACCCGGATATCCATACCTGTCATCACTGAGATGATAGCAGACATGACAATCAACGGAGTTGCAAATGGGACAGATATGCGACATAGTTCAGGTGCCTTCCACAACATATCCCTTGGTTTTACGAATAACAGGGCAGATCGGATCAGCGGCGTCAATAAACTGATGGGTCTGTCGTGCCCAGAATATTCGGTACAATAAGTTTCCTGCCAAAACTGGAAACCATCTTTCTAAAAGAAAGAAGAGTTTCCGCTTGAACTGTTCATAATCCATAGTTACAGGAGCTATTCTGCGGCATTCTTCCTTGTAATTCTGAACATCCTCACTTAACTGGCCTGCAATTTTCCTGAAACAGCTGACAGTTCGATTCATCGAGTAGAGAGGCGCCAATCGTGAGAATTGTATCCAGAGCCAGTAATCGCCGGCAAGGCGTATATTCTCAGGAATTGCACCGCATTTCCGCCATAGCTCAACCCGCCAGAACACGCTGTCCTGCTGAACAAAATAAGCATCTCTGCCATATGTCCCGTCCTGCAGCCACTCCTGGTTATAGAGATAACAGTGACCTGATGATGTCGGCAGCGATGATGCATCAATATATGAAGTGATCCCTTTCAGCCACATGACAAGAGGATATTGAAGAAAGGTCTGCGCCGCCAGGGCGAAGGCTCCGGGCAGATAAATATCGTCTGCATTGATCCAGGCGAAAATATCCCCTGTTGCCAGAGAAAATCCTTTGTTAACCGCATGGTATAAACCGGAGTCGGCCTCGGATACCCACTTGAAGGAGACTCCCAGGCATCTGACCGGAAAAACATCATTATCAAGCCGATCAGCATATTCTTCCAGAATTGGCACCGTTCCGTCATGCGAGCAATTATCGATAACAATGTATTCTATGAAGAAATTTCCTTCTTGAGACAGAACACTCTCAATTGTCTCAGAGATATATCGCGCCTTGTTGCAAGAAGGGGTTATTATACTTATCTTCATAAAGTTTTACAGTTACTTGCGTAACATTCTTTAAGTTGTTGTTCAGAAGCCCATTCGTACCAAATTGACTTTTTCATCAAATCAAAGCCGATTTTACCATCTTTGTAACCATCAGTTATATAGACTATGAGCAGCCTCAGCACAGACTTCAATTGCCTTATAACTGACGGCTTCCAGCCAAGAGCCACTCTTCTTTCCCCTTCATGACAAATATACCTGGTATGTTTTTGATAGAAGTGCTCTTCATCACGTACCCACATATGTCTGATATATTCATCACGGGTAAGAAAACGTCTGGTTCCCTCAGTGACTTCAAATCCGCCGTGCAGAACAGGAAGGATTCTTATCATATCCTTACGGAAAAGAATTGGATAATACCCCAATGTCCCCCATCTGCCATGCCGAATCGGCAGGTTACGATAATGATTTACATATGCCATGTACATGCAGGTGGTTTCCGGACATTGTAAAAATTCCCTTTGCACAATTTTGACAAAACCGTCAGGAAGGATAAAATCGGGATCAACAAAACAGATCCAGTCGTTTTTACAATAACCGATTGCCTGATTACGAAGCAGTTCGACATAAGGGACCTTGTCAACACTGTGAATAGTGCAGCCGTATTTCCGGGCTATTTCAATGGTGCGGTCCGTGGACCCCATGTCACACAAAATTATTTCATCTGCCCACGCTATTGAACGCAAGCACTCATCAAGGTAATAGTCTTCATTGATGGTGCATAGAACTGCAGATATTTTTAAAGTACCATCAGTCATCAATTTCAGACCACTGTGATGGTAAATAGCATTTTACATGTTCCGGATACGGCTGTTTCCGACCGGTCAACACCCCTTGCAAGACCGTAACCTCAATACAGTCGATAAGATAGTCATACGTTTCATCCCGTTTTCCAGCCCATAATGAAATATAATAATTCTTCGGCGCCAAATTGCATCCTGTTATGGCTACGCGGAAATTTCGCTGCATATCTTTCATGCAGCTTATGATAACCCCATCGTCTCCGTTTGATATGTGTGCAATAGAATCGCCATAGACATCACGCAACTCCAGGCTCACTTCGATATCCGCCAGAGATTCCTTTCCGACCATTGAAAAGAACAGATAAACAGTGTCCCCCATGAAAAATTGCCCCTTTGGCTTGCCGGTACTATCTCCGACATGGTAATCCACGAAAGATACAGCGCCGTTTCCCTTCCGTATTGGGGCGATTGCAGTGCCGGGCCTGCACAATTGCAGGTATGTCTCAATCACATCGCTTGTTTTTCCTGAACTTTGAACGGAACCATTTCCCAACAAAAAACATTGATTGCACAACTTTTGTATGGCGCCAAGTTGATGACTCACAAATAGCACCGTCCGCCCTTCCTGTCCCACTTTCTCCATTTTACCGAAACATTTCCTCTGGAATTGCGCATCACCCACCGCCAGGACCTCATCGACAATAAGTATCTCCGGCTCAAGATGTGCTGCCACAGCAAAGGCCAGGCGAACGTACATACCCGAGGAATAGTGCTTCACCGGGGTGTCGAGAAATCTTTCGATTTCGGCAAAATCAACGATCTCGTCAAATTTATCCTTGATCTCGGCCCGTCTCATTCCCAGAATGGCACCGTTAAGAAAGATATTCTCTCGCCCGGTCAGTTCCGGATGAAAGCCGGTTCCAACTTCAAGCAGGCTGGCCACCCTCCCCTTGATGCGGACACTGCCGGTGGTAGGTTCGGTAATTCGGCTCAGTATCTTGAGTAGTGTTGATTTACCGGCACCGTTCCTTCCAATAATACCGATACGCTCTCCCTGTTTGATTTCGAAAGAGACATCCTTAAGTGCCCAGAACTCTTCCGCAGCAACGTCAGAATTCAAGGCGGCGGAATCAGGGGGACGGCGAAAAGGGCGTACCAACTTTTTACCGAAAGACGTAAAACCATTGGTTATGACATCCCGCAATGAGCTGTACTCATCACGTTGCTGATGCCGCAGAGTGTATCTCTTACCGAGATTTTTGACGGTGATCACTGTGGACATAAGGTATCTTTCGTCTTCATATCACATCTGCCATTGTCCGCTCGGTTTTACGAAAGAACCAGAGCCCAGTTACCAGCAGCGACAGCGAGAGGGAGGTTGAAAGCAGGAGTCCTAACCAGGACAATTCAACACTCCCTTTGAGCAGAGCCCACCTGAAGCCGTCAATCACCCCTGTCATCGGGTTCAAAGCATAAAGTAAACGCCACTTTTCGGGGACAATGCTGCTGGCAAATCCCACCGGTGAGATATACAGGCCAAACTGGAGAACGAATGGGACTACGTAACGGAAATCCCGGTAGTTGACATTCAGGGCAGAAAACCAGAGTCCGGCACCGGTCGCCGGAAGAAAAGCCAACAGCAGAAAAACCGGGAGCGTTGCGACCCGCCAGTCCGGCAGATATCCGTACCAGAGCATGATGCCAGCCATAAGTACCAATGAGATAAAAAAGTCTATCAGACTGGCAATGATGCTGCTGATCGGGATGATGATACGGGGGAAATACACCTTGGTAAGCAGGTTGGCATTACCAATCAGAGAACCGGAACTTTCTGAAAGAGCATTAGCAAAAAAGTTCCAGGGGAGCATAGCCGCAAATACCAGCAGAGGGTATGGCACTCCATCGGACGGCAGTTTGGCCAACAGTCCAAAAACGACGGTGAAGGCGAGCATCGTCACAAAAGGGCGGATAACGCTCCAGGCCACTCCGATTACCGTCTGCTTGTAGCGAACCAGTATATCCCGCCAGACAAGAAACCAGAACAACTCACGATATCTCCAGACATCATGCCAGTAATGGAGTGCAGGGCGATTCGGCTCTATAAACAGTTCTTGTTGTGCCGCTTCTTCTTTGCTCATGGTATCTTTCTGTTCAGGTTTCCTGAAAAGGTCGCAGCCGTTTTAGGACTGGAAACATCCTCATTGCATAGTACGTTGAAAAAGCCAGTGTTGCCCACATAACCCCAAAATTATTCAAAATAATCTTCAATGACTCTGAAAAGCACTGCCGGTCACTCACTCCGCCGGGTCTGGCATATCCGATAAAGTACGGCGAAAAAATAAAATCGGCTCCGGCTTTCCTTAACCGCTGATTGAAATCAAAATCCGCATATACCGGATAGCGGAGATCGAAAGGAGGAGCTTTGTGCAGCGCCTTATTCACCAGGAGCGCCTGATGATGAAGCGAGTTATACAGCTTCAGATGATAATCCGCTCTGGCTTTAAAAACCGTCCTGTCCCCTATCAGTACCGAACCGTATATCACGCTGTTCTGATGATAACAATTCATCGCATCCGGAAGTGAAATGATCTTGTCTCCAGCGCCAAGAAACATAATGAAACTGTTATCCGCAGCAGCCCACCCCTTGTTCATGGCATCATAGATCCCGTTATCAGGTTCGCTGACCCAATATTTAACATGATCAGCATATTTTTTGATGATATCCGTCGTTCCATCCGATGAACCACCATCAATAATAATGTAGTCGATATTCTGAATTGCCTGCTTTTCAATAACGCTGAGTATGGTCGACTCAAGGTGATCGGCGTCATTCCTGACTACCGTGACAACCGATATCCGGACAGTGTCGATCATGGTTCGGTGCGACTGACGGACAGCGCACAGTTCTGTCGGCCAGTTATGTAAAACAGCAACCTGAAAATCATCATGGCCCGCTCCCATTTCCCCATACAAAGCCGCAGGAAAAAGGAGCCGACAATCACCAGCCATACTGTCGGCAGAGCCGCAGGATAGAACCGCCTGGTAAAGAGGAGCCGGTTCCGGATATTAAAATAATCACTGACATAACTCATGGTTGCCGGATTACTGCTTGTACCGATACTGCTGCCAACTTTATGATACACAATACTCTGCGGCGCATACCCAAGACTGAAACGTCCCTTGGCGCGTAACGCCCAGTCGGCCTCCTCGAAATAGAGGAAATAATCCTCACACATCAGGCCGACATCCTGCAGAAACTGCCGTGACACGAGCATGGATGCGCCCTCGACATAATTCATCCATGACTCTGCCCGCAGTTGGCATATCTCCCTGCCACGGTGAAAAAAACGTCCGTAATGCCAGGGTAGACCGATCCAACGGCAATAATGTCCCCCTCCCATCGCCTGGACCTGTTGACGATCACCATACAAACGCACAGTGGAGCCGCAGATTCCAACCTGATGTTGGTGCTGCATCCGCAATACCATGTGCGTCAAAGCGTCCGGTTCCACAACCGTGTCATTATTCAAAAGCCAGCAATAATCGTCATTGCCGCGCGCCATAACATAACGCAGTCCCACATTATTGCCTCCCGCGAATCCGAGATTTTCATCATTTTGGACCAGTGTCAGCAGGTAATCATCCGCAAGCACGCCGCCGGACTGTGCCTCAGACCTTTGGTATTCACGATAGCTGATGCCATGGGCATCCGCCCAACTGCCGATTCTTTGCAGCGAATCATCTCCGGAGCCGTTGTCACAGACAATAATTTTATAATTCCGATATGTAAGGAGCAGCAGACTTTCCAGGCACTCAACAGTATCGCGCCAGCCATTCCAGTTTACCAAAATAATGGCGACACTACTCATCGGTAGATGCTCACATATACCATCAGTACCCAGACCGCTCCGACCATGAAAAGCAGCCGGTCCTTCAGCAGCGAATCTGTCGGATCGCCCCCCTTACCTGAACTGACCCGCAACATATAGCGAAGCAATCCGAACAGACATAACGGAACGCTGTATATCAGCGTATGTCTGTTCAGCGAGTACATTGCATACGTAACCAGCACTGCGGAGCCGCTCACATACATTGTGCCGTCCAGAAAGCCGGGTGGATAGCTGGCAAGACTCGCGCGATGCTCTACGGCCTTATCACCCAGAGATCGTAACTCGCTCAGTCGTTTACCTGTACTGAGGAATACAGCCAGTAAAAAAACCGTCATAAACAGCCATGGAGAGATCGGAATCTGAAACACCTCGCCACCTGCCAGGAGGCGAATGAGAAAACCGGACGAAATACAGAAAACATCGACAATAGGAAACGATTTTAACAGCAGGGAGTAGGATATGGTAATTACAGCATAACCGACAAGAAACCACAATAAGCGTGAGGATATGAGCCATGCAAGCAGCAGGCCGCTAATAAACAGAATTGCTGAGAGCGCGCTTGCGTAAACCGGATTAATGGCACCCGAAGCTATCGGTCGCAAACTCTTCTGAGGATGGCGAGCATCCATGCCACGATCCAGAAGATCATTAAAAATATACCCGGAGCTGGAAGTCAGACAAAACGCAATGAACGGCACCACCCCTTTGATGATGACACCTTGCATCAATATATGGCCTGCTAGAAACGGCGGAAAGAACAGCATCAGGTTCTTAAGCCACTGTTTTGGACGCATCGCGACTAAATAGTAATACACGTTCATTCTTGTTTCCCCAGTTTATCGGCAAGAGTTCGCGCTGCATCCCTGTACGCGGCACTCTTCGGTGCCTCCGCGTAAGCCCTTAAAAAATATGCGGCAGCGCGCTTCTTCTCCCCAAGAAAAAGCAGATGTTGACCGCTTCTGTACAATAAATACGGATCTGGTTGGCGTTTAAGCATTATATCACTCAATTCCACAATTTCTTGTGACAGTTTTCTACGATTAACCAGATCGGTCGTGGTAGTAAAATAGCGCTCCAGAGCACTCCTCAGAATCCCTAACTCGTCGACTGAAGCATTGCTTCTGTCCTGAAGTTCCCGATTGAGAATAACTAGAGTCTCTTCTGCAGACTTGCCTTTGATTCTGGATTCCAACAAATTAAGACGGACAAGGTGATCGACATGCGGATTATGACTCAGTTCCAATGCAGCCTTGAGTTCGTACCGCCCCTCTTCCATCTCTCCATTCTGAAACAGCTTGGCAGCCAAATCATTACGAAGATCGCCAAATTCCGGGGATTTCGCAACTGAATCCCTGAGAATGGACATGCTGTCATGCCAGTCCATGGTTCGATTATAAGTGATATATGATGACATCAGAACCACTATTCCCGCAATAAAGTAAAATACTTTCGAACGATTTCTTTTTCGGGCGAATTTCTCTGATACGGTGGTTACGTAGACAATAAAAAAAACTCCCGGAATATAGAGATATCTTTCGGCGACCGGTACCCAGGAGATCCCGGAAATTGAAACAAACAGCGGCGGAATCAGATACATCAGCATGCATGCGGGTAAAAAGGAGCTCTCCCCTCCCCATTTAATTGCACTATATACCCATATCATAAATGCGAGACCAACAAGACTGTAGGCCCAATGCAATGAAATAGTGGCAAAATTAAGCGGTATCGGAAAAACGAGTTTACTTGCATAGAAACCGATGCTTTTGATCAGCATAAACAGTTTCAAGCCAATAGCATCTGTATTAAAATTTAAAATAGACACAAACGAGGCATTACCGCCCCCCATCCACTGTTTTGCAATAAACCCTGATGCTAATACTGCTGCCAGAATCATTCCCCAAAAAACAGATTTAGATATTTTCTCTTTAAATACCTCAAATATATTTACCGGCAGACAGTACAACGTAAAAAAGAACATGCCTGCAGTTTCTTTGGCAAGAACTCCAGAGCCGCCTAGTGCCAAAGCAAACAGTACTTCGATTGGAGACCGGGTTCCCAATCGGTGCCATCTGAGAATAAGTATTGTTCCCGACAGCACAAATATCGCAGCCAGTGGGTCTGTTCTGCCTGCAAACCAGGCAACAGCCTCACTGTTTACCGGATGGCCGGCGAACAAAAGGGCTGTTACAAAGGGGAGCGAGCCGCCACCACCGTAAAGCAGAATCAATTGTAGTGTAAGAAAAAACACCAGAATGGTGTTTACAGCATGAAGCAGAACATTTTCTACATGGAGGAATCGAGGGGTCATATCCCACAGTTGACCGTCCATATGATAAGACAGCTCAATAAGGGGCCGATAATAGGATGTATTGCGAGGAACAAGAATATCTGAGAGTGTTTTGGACCCGTTTATTCCATAAGTTGCCACAATGTGCGGATCATCAACTGATATCAATTCCGCATCAAAAGTTGCATGATACAGAACTACAACAAACAGCAGCAGCAGCAGACACTGAGTCAGAACACTAATCTTCATGACTTTTGCTTACTATCTGCAGAAAAAAAGCTTCCATATCCTTTCGTATCGGTTCGACACTTTCGATAGCGGTTCCGGATGAAATCGCCCCTGCAAGAAAGTTCTGCAGATTGTTCTGTTCTACATAAACCTCTTCAATAGCTGTCGAAGCTTCTCTCCTCATTTGAACCTGAAAGCCCTCAACGCCGCTTGACAGGATACTCTGAACACTGTCCAGAGCCATTAATCTACCTCCGGCTATTACACCGACCCGATCACAGACAATTTCAACATCGGAAGTGATATGGGTTGAAAAGAAAACCGTTTTGTTGCTCTGCTTGAGTGACTTTATTATATCCTTGACCAACGCGCGCCCGATAGGATCGAGACCGCTCATCGGTTCATCGAGAATATACAGATCCGGATCATGCAGCATAGCCTGAGCCAGGCCAAGCCGTTGAACCATTCCCTTGCTGTAACCTCGAATGTAACGATCGGCCGAATCCAGCAATTGAAGCTGCCCAAGCAGGCGAGTGATTTCAACTTCAAGCAGCGATTCATCCATTCCGAATATTTTCCCAACAAATCGCATATATTCACGACCGGTCAGATTGTCGGGAAAAGAGGGATTTTCTGGAAGAAATCCGACCCTCAAACGGGCGGAGGCATCAGAAACGGGTGTTTCAAAAATTGTTGCGACACCGCTGGTCGGTTTTATGAGTCCCATCAACAACTTTATCGTCGTGCTTTTACCGGCACCGTTCGGGCCAAGAAACCCGAACACTTCTCCCCGTGAGAGTGAAAGCGTCAAGCCAAGCAGCGCCGGCACCGTAAGACCTTTTTTCCCACGATAAACCTTTGTCAGGCATTCCATATGCAATGCTTCACTCATTTTTTTATCCCCGAATCGGCAAAAGCGAATTTGCTGGTAGTCGCAATTCTGCCGTTTGTTTCTAAATAATATGTGCCACCATAGGGATCACGAGGGATACTGCTGATAAAACCCTGATGCGCAAGATCGTCAATTGTACCGGGCGCGACACCTTTGCTTGAAATGTACTTAGCCAGGGCGCGTTCAAGCTCTCTGACCTGAGCAAGGGCTGTTATCCTGACCTGATAGACCTTCTTGATTTTTTCTTCCTTGGCTGACTGAACCATGTTTTTTAGAAAGGCAAGCCCCAATTCCGTCGAGCCTGATTCATAAAAATAACGTGCCGCAAGATTTGCGTACAAAGGTTCATGAGAGCGCCTGGCCGCCTCCTGAAAATATTTTGCCGCAGAAGCAAAATCCTTGAGAAAGTAAGCACAATTGAATCCTGCGTAAAACGGCAATTGACCGTCCCAGGTACGATATTCCATTCCATAGTTCAGAAGATCGTTAACTTCCCTGATTTTTTTTAGTTCCCAGGTAAAGGCGGACTGCGCAAAATAATAGGCATCCATATTATACGGATCGAGTTTTACAGCAATCTGAAGTGTCCTGAACATATTGAAATATTCCGGCTGCAGTTTCACCCTGTTGGTGAATTCGTCAAGTAATGTCCCGTAATAGAACAGAACCCGCACCACTGAACTCTGGGCAAACATCTGACGATACTCCGGCGCCACCAGCCTGATAACCCTGGCCTCCGGGGTATACCCAAGCTTGACCGCGACAGGACGCTGTTTCATAAACGTTGAGAAGGGAATAATCAATGCCGTATATGCAACAAACAGTATTATGAACAGCAGCTTCGTATTCATTGCATTTCCCTGCGTTCAAACGACCATACAGCGCATACGAGCAGAAGCCCCGCATAGACCAGAAAATAGGTACCGCTCCAGAGTATGTTTTTGACCGGCAATGGTAAACTGTAAATCGCATAGACCTTGAAATTAAAAGCGGAAAAGTTTGGAATGATGTAATAAAGCCATTGCGAAGTCTCCCGAACTACCGGGGACATTGTCTTGCCATACTGGCTTGCGACATATTCCGATACCTCCTGACTGGCGCTCCCGGCAAGATACACCGCCAACGACGAAAAAAACGGAAAAAACTGGGATGTTCCAACTGTTGAAATCAGTAACGCCACGGCAAGCAGCAGCAGATATTTACAAATATCGGCACAAATTGCTGAAATGACATTACCCCATAGAATGGGCAGATCCGAGATATACAATGTTGATGAAAAGGCAATAATGCCAAGGGCAATAACTCCAAGCAGCAGGCCGCAACCTATGATCACCAGTGATATTCCGCAGAACTTGCCCAAGACGTACGAACTGCGGGACAAGGGGAGGCCAAGAAGGGAGGTGGTAAACCGACGGTCAATATCGTGCCAGATGGATGATGAACCGAGCAGCAGGGTAAAAACGAGCAGTACAAATGAAATTGCAGAAAGAGATAATGTAATTGAGAGTTCTTGAACCTGCCGCATGGAAAACAGGCTGAAAGCCGGTATCGCACATGAAATGACGACACCGGTCATCCCAACGGCCAGTAGTAAACGATCACGCATTACCGTTCTCAACACAAGTACCGTCATCTGCCAAATAGTACGCATTTATCCTCCTGATCCATAAATAGCAAGAGCGGGACAAAAGCCCCGCTCTCATTATAAAACAAATATGGCATCTGCCTATTTTACAGCGGTCCAACCGGTCCAGTCTACGTTGGTTGCTGCGGCGGCAGGAATTGCCTCCGGTGTGCCGGCAGTCGTAACTTCCTTCATGAATATGCGGCTTTCTCCTGAGGCAGTTCCATAACTCTTATTACCACTTGTGTGCGACGTACCCATTGAATAATACAGACCTGCTGTTGTGTCTGCCTTATAAGCTGCCGATACATTTGCGGACAATTTTGTTGAGAATGTGACGTTAGCCCCGACGTTGGTCGCGGTAACAACCCATGAACCGCTGTCATTACCTTTTGAATATGCTCCGTCAGTAGTTCCAACACCATCTGTAGCAAAAGCAGATATACTGGCAGCAAGTAATCCGGCTATTGTTAACGCAATAATCTTTTTCATACTTTATCTCCTTTCAAGATTAATT
>CAIYDX010000302.1 GCA_903925005.1 uncultured Geobacteraceae bacterium | reverse complement strand
CTACCGCTCGAAAAGCTGCTGGCAAATCATCAGGAGGTTGCCGATTCAATCGTGGCAGAGCTTGAGAAAAATGGCCTGAAGGTGCTTGCGCTGTTCAGGGATTACCTGGAGCATGGTTATTACCCATATTTCGAGGAGTATGAGGATAAGATCCTGTTCTTCATGACTCTTGAGCAGAATATTCACACCACGCTGGAGTCTGATCTGCCTGCCATCCACCAGTCACTGAATGGTTCCAGCATCCGCAAGATTGAAAAACTGCTCTCGATTATTGCCTCGTTAGTACCCTTTACCCCGGACATGAAACATCTGAAAAATCTCCTGGGAATCGGCGACGAGAGGACTCTCAAGAGTTACCTGAAATTTCTCGAAGATGCCGGTGTCATTTTGTCGGTCGCCAAGAGCGGCAAGGGACTGCGTAAGATGGAGAAGCCGGAGAAAATCTACCTGAATAACCCGAATCTGTGTCACGCACTTTCACGCACACGTGATCCGGATATCGGCGCGATGCGGGAAACATTCTTTGTCAACATGCTTCGTACCGCACATACGGTGTCGGTGCCATCCAAAGGAGATTTTCTGGTGAATGACTCTTTAACCTTTGAGGTGGGCGGCAAAAACAAGGACTCAGGACAGATCAAGGAAATCGAGAATTCCTGGCTGGCTCTGGACAACATAGAAACCGGTCACGGCAGGCGAATACCACTTTGGCTGTTTGGTTTCATCTATTGACCGATACTACTGCAAACACAGAATATCGGTGAAGGAATCGAACCGCTGACACGAGGATTTTTAATTATTTGTCCGAAAAAAATTGTCATTAAGTTTCGGTATGTTGAGTGGGGTGTGTTGTGACTGGTGTAGTCACTTCGCTTTCAGAGTGTTACCGAACCAATTCCCTGCCTTTGGCAATACGGTAACTGATTACCTTGGCAATGTCGCCAAGGATTATTTGCACTCCAAACCTATCACGATACTCATCGGCCAGCAGCGGCGATTTGGTCTCAATATTATCCATCAACCTGATAAATGCTGTTCGCACCGCACGTATATCTATCCTGATTTCAGCCGCAAAGTTGCCAAGGGTATCTTGCGGGAGATAACGCGCGTCACTCTGCCCACCCATCTTCATGGCAAACTTGTTGTTCAGGCGTTTGTAAACTGCGGTACAGATGAGATCGTAAAACGGCGCCACCCTAACCAGCCCCTTATTATAAAGGGACGACAGGTTCTTGCCATGTGCGTCGGCGTTGCCGATGATGAAATTGAAGATAGCCCAATTGAGTAGATTGCCGGCATCGAGCAGCGGTTCGTCGCTCCATTCTTCAACCAGTCGGAAGCAATCGCTGAACCCCGGGCCACCCTCTTTTTCGTATTTCAATTCCGGTGGTATACCGAGCGCCTGGCAGAAATCTTCCTGATGCAGACGAACGATGTTGCCGGAAGCAGACTGTTTGCGGTCGTAGCGTTCAACCATGAAGACCTGCTTGCCGCCTATGGTGACAACTTGTACAGCAGGAACCGTCAAGCCGACTCGGGCGGCAAGCGTCATGCAGAACGTTTCGTTGATGACGGTGTTGTCAAGCTGCACTATGGCCGTCTTCAATATATGAGAAGAGGGGTTGGCTCCCTCCGGGATGTAGTAGCTGCTCCCATCGAAAAAGACCGGCAGTTTGTTCTGGGCTCCGGCAAGCGAAAGCCTGACACCCTCCTCGCCGGCAAGAAATGGATGACTCGGCAATTTGTCCAGATCATCAGAGAGCTCTTGTTCGGTAACAGGCCGATAGCTGCCGGTCGGCTCAGGCAGGATTTCGGAAGCGCTGACCGAGATAGCGCCGGCACAGTCTCCGCCGAGAGCTTCCAACAGTCCGAACACATTCTCCTGCGAAATGCCGATCTGGCGGGCAACCTGGGTCAGCACGGCACCTTCAGGCAGAAGATTGGAAAAAAATCCCCTGGTGGCCTCGCCCCCGTATACTGTTGAGGCAAGTGGTAATAGCCGGGATATCGGCGAGGCGCCAGGCAAAGCAAGATAGTCGTCGCTGTATGAGAACGTCAACCGCCGGCCATCACGCTCAAGTATGCCCGCTTTGGTGCTGTAGAGATATACTGTGAGTTGATTTGTCATCATTTCAGCCTTTTATCGGGTCTGCCGAGCGTGGATAGATATAGACGTTCAGCCCAAGCTTCCGGAGCACACGTAAGGTCTTGCCCAATTCGGCCGTTTCCTTGCCGTTCTCGAGTTGCGAAAGAAATTTTGTGCCGACTTCTGACATGCCGGCTGCCATTTCTTGACGGACGCCTGTTTCTTTTCGCTTTGCGCGTATGATGCGCCCGATGTCTTCGGCTGTTGTCACCCTGCCGTATGCAGTTGTCGCGTCGATATTGGTTCTCATAGACACTCCATATCCGTACGGATATATAATAATTATCCATGCGTTGTATGTACGTAATATGTTCGTACGGATATATTCATATTAGTAAATGCCATATTTTATATAATAATTTCCGTACGGACATAATCTGACGTTGAGGTGCTATTTGTCAATAAATATTTCCGCAAGGACATATAACGGCAATACATTCAATATTGTATCCAGTTGCAGAGCAGAGAAAGAATCGGATTCTCAGAATCTGTAAGGAGATGGTTGCACACGATATAAGCGTTGAGGATTTGAAGAATGAAATGAAAGCAGAGAAAAAAAGAAGCTCTAAAAAGTACCAGTCAATAACCAGCCAACTTAGGCACAAAAAAAGGGGTTACGCAATTTGCGCAACCCCTTTGATTTTTAAGTGGTGCCCAGGGACGGAATCGAACCGCCGACACGAGGATTTTCAATCCCTTTGAGCCGACTTAAACACACTGCCGGTTACTCCCAGTTAGTCCATATTAGTCAGTGAAATTAATGCCTTATGCCACTGTTTTATATCTTTGTCAGAACTAAGCGGGAGTGCCGGATTTAGTGTTCACTGCTCATTTACTGCTCATTGGCAGGTTCTTCTTTCTTGACGGGTTTATACGCTGCGAAATAAAAGAGCTTATCGCCGCAGAACG
>CAIYDX010000301.1 GCA_903925005.1 uncultured Geobacteraceae bacterium | reverse complement strand
GTGATCACCCCCGGCGAATGCAAGATCGGCATCATGCCGGGCTACATCCACAAAGCGGGCAGAGTCGGCGTTGTCTCCCGTTCCGGCACGCTGACCTACGAAGCGGTCTGGCAGCTGACGAGCCTCGGGATCGGCCAGTCTACCTGCGTCGGCATCGGCGGCGACCCGGTCAACGGTACCAATCACCTGGATGTACTCCGGATGTTTCAGGAGGATCCGAACACCGACGCGGTCGTCATGATCGGCGAGATCGGCGGCACCTCCGAGGAAGAAGGCGCTTACTTCGTGAAAGAGCATATGACCAAACCGGTGGCGGCCTATATCGCCGGTGTTACCGCCCCTCCCGGCAAGCGGATGGGTCATGCCGGTGCGATTATCTCGGGCGGCAAGGGTACTGCGACCGAGAAGGTTGCAGTACTCGAAGAGTGCGGCATCAGCGTGGCGGCCAGTCCGGCAGAGATGGCCCAGGCACTGCTGAAGATCTATAAACCATAACACGTAGGGGCGCTGCTTGCCGCGCCCATATTGGCGGAGCAAGCGCCGCCCCCTACACAATATCAACAGGAGGCCAGTGCGATGGGAAGAGGAAAATACAAAGATAATCCGAAGTATAATGTTATATCTCTGAGAGTCAGCGACGAGGAAAAGTCACTCCTGGAAGAGATGACGCGGCAGAGCAGCAAGAGTATATCCAGGCTGATGCGCGAAGCGATACTGTTTTATTCTCCAACTGTCTACAACGTAAGTCCAACCGAAATATAGCATTCCAATATTATGAGTGTTGGACGAGCACATACTGCCATTTGTGCTCCTTTCATGGCCGGGGGGAAGTTTATCCTCCGGCCTTTTGGATTTTTTATGAAAATAGTGTTAAACTCTGAACATGAATCACATATTCGCCGGATATCCAGTTGGAGCCGGTGTTCCGGTCAGAGGTTATACCCATGGCAAAAAATATTTTCATTGCGGCCACTAGCCAAAACTGCGGGAAAACTACCACCAGCATCGGCCTGATGCATCTGGCGCAGAAAAAATACCGGCGGGTCGGCTTTATCAAGCCTCTTGGCCCGAAGCCGGTTAAGTTTAATCGCTGCACGGTAGACAAGGATGCCGCCCTGATAGCACAGGTCTTCGATATGGAAAAAGACCTCCGCCTGATGTCACCGGTTGTTGTTTATCCCGATACGACCCGCATGGTGGTAGATGGTGAGATATCCCCCGATGAGCTTCATGAACGGATCATACTGGCATATACCGAACTGGAAAAAAAGTGTGATTTCATTATTATCGAGGGGTCGGGACACCCCGGCGTCGGATCGATACTGAAAACATCCAATGCCTGCATAGCGCGAATGCTGAATGCACCGGTTTTGATGGTGACAGGCGCGGTCTGGGAAATGTCGTTGATAATATCTGTATGGGCTTGGCCCTGTTTGAGAAAGAAGGGGTCGAAGTAAGGGCTGTTCTCGCCAACAAACTTATCCCGGAAAAGCGGGATCGTACCCTGGATTACCTCACACGCGCTCTCGCGGATGATAAACTTACGGTCGTCGGCGGAGTCGACTATCATCCGGTTCTGGCCAATCCAACACTGAGGCGGATATCCAAACTGCTCGGGCTGCCTCTATATGGCAACAGGCGCGACATGGGCAGAATAATTCACCATGTCCAGATCGGCGCCGCTTCGACTCAACGGGTCACGGAACTGATTCAAGATCCTTCCCTGATTATTGTTACCAGCAGCCGCGATGAGCTCCTGGTAACTCTGGCAAACCTTTACAAGATACCGTTATATCGTTCCCGAATTGCCGGCCTGATCATTCCCGGCACCGCTCCGGTCACCACCATCACCCAGATGATACTCGATCGGAGCAACATTCCGTACATGCGCACCGAGGAGCATACGACCGCCGAACTCTATCGCATCATCACCGAGGATGTGTCCAAAATCACTTCAGCCGACACCGAAAAACTGGGCCTGATACGACAGCTTGCTGAAACGCATATCAATTTTGCTCTTCTGGATGAACTTTTCTGAAAAGAACTGCGTTGAGCAGGTTGCGGAACTGCGAAAAATACTATAAAAGAAGGGGGTGCCGTTATGACACCCCTTTTTGATTGGAACCGACCATGAATTTTAAACCTATCAAACCGAAAAAAGTTTCAACCCAGATAGCCGAGCAGATCCGCTCATCTATTCTGGCCGGGGAGTTTGCGCCTGGCGACAAACTGCCCCCCGAGCGCGAACTGGCCGAAATGTTCGGAGTATCGCGCCCCTCGGTGCGTGAAGCACTGAATGTCCTGGCTTCGTCAGGACTGGTCATGTCATACCAGGGTGGAGGGACTGTTGTCAGGTCGCTGGTGGAGACATCCTCCACAAATCCGCTCAGCGAACTGATTCGTGTTCAGCAGGACCGGGCGCTTGACGTGATTGAAGTCCGGAAATGCATGGAATCATGGACCGCATGGTATGCCGCGGAACGCGCGCTGCCTGATGATATCCGCCGCATGGAAGAGATAATTGCCGGAATGAAGCATAATCTTGAACTGAAACAGCCTTCGGAAGATCTTGATGCCAATCTGCATATAATAATTGCCCGTGCCACCCATAACATTGTCTGGCTGCACCTGATGCAGAGCCTGTTCGATGCGATGAAAGAGTTTCAGCAGACCGTATGGAGAGCTGTCTACCTGACTCACGAAGACCATAAGATTCTGTTTGATCATCACAATGCGGTCGTACAGGCGATCAAAGCCAAAGATCCTCTGGCTGCCCGTGATGCGATGGTTTTCCATCTGGCTTTTGCCGAAGGGCGCAGCAGCGCCTATGTTTCACAAAAACAGCAGTAGCTGGAAGTTATAAATTATTTTGGAGATATTAAATGCAGGTTATCCCTACAACAATTCCAGATGTCCTGATTCTGGAACCGAAAGTGTTTGGAGACGCTCGCGGTTTCTTTTTTGAAAGCTTCAATGAACGGTGCTGGCGCGACTTGACCGGTATAGACCTCCACTTTGTGCAGCATAATCATTCCCGTTCGGCAGGCGGCGTACTGCGCGGACTGCATTACCAGATGCAGCAGCCGCAGGGGAAGCTGGTGCGGGTAATCGCCGGTGAAGTTTTCGATGTCGCCGTTGACATTCGCAAAAGTTCGTCAAGCTTCGGACAGTGGTTCGGCACCACCCTCTCAGCGGAAAACAAACGCCAGATGTGGGTGCCGCGCGGTTTTGCCCATGGTTTCTGCGTTACCTCCGACAGTGCCGAATTTCTCTATCTCACCACGGACTATTATGCACCGCAGCATGAACGCTGCATTGTCTGGAACGATCCTGATCTGGCTATCAGCTGGCCGCTGGAGCAAGAGCCGAATGTCTCCGCCAAAGACCGTGAAGGGCGGTTATTCAAGGACGCAGATCTGTTTTCGTAATCTCGCTGCTACTGCACAAATAGAAAGCCCCGCTTGCCGATGCAAGCGGGGCTTTCTTGTTATTAATATTTTGTAATTTACTACAAACCGAGCTGTTTAAAGAAGTCCGTTCCCTTGTCATCTACCAGAATGAAGGCAGGGAAATTTTCTACTTCAATCTTCCAGACCGCTTCCATTCCGAGCTCCGGAAAATCGATGCATTCAACTTTCTTGATATTTTCTTCGGCCAGAACCGCGGCCGGGCCGCCGATAGAACCGAGGTAGAAACCGCCGTATTTTTTGCAGGCGTCCGTTACCTGCTGGCTGCGATTCCCTTTGGCGATCATGATCAATGAGCCGCCCTTGGACTGCAGTTCATCAACATATGAATCCATCCGACCGGCAGTAGTAGGGCCGAAAGAGCCGGAAGCCTTGCCTGCCGGGGTTTTGGCCGGACCGGCATAGTAGATCGGATGATTGAGAAGATATTCGGGAAGCGGCTTGCCGCTGTCCATGATCTCCTTGAATTTGGCGTGGGCAATGTCACGACCGACCACGATGGTACCTGAAAGGAGCAGAGGCGTGGATACCGGATGTTTGGTCAGTTCGGCCAGAATTTCCTTCATCGGTTTGTTCAGGTTGATCTTAACGCCATGCTCATGTTTACCACGGTACTGTTCAGGGATCAGACGCCCCGGGTTGCGGTCCATCTCTTCAACGAAAAGGCCATCCTTGGTAATCTTGGCCTTGATGTTGCGGTCTGCAGAACAGGATACCGCCATACCGATCGGGCAGGAAGCACCGTGACGGGGAAGACGTATAACCCGCACATCGTGGGCAAAATATTTGCCGCCAAACTGTGCGCCGATACCAAGTTTGTATGCGGCTTCCAGCAGTTTGTCTTCCAGTTCGACATCACGGAACGCCTGACCATGCTCATTGCCGGCAGTCGGCAGTCCGTCCAGCTCCTTGGCGGTCGCAAGCTTGACCGTCTTCATGCAGGCATCGGCTGAGGTGCCGCCGATAACAAAGGCGATGTGATACGGCGGACAGGCGGCGGTTCCGAGATATTTCATCTTTTCAACCAGGTATTTGAACAGCTTGTCCGGTGTCAGCAGCGCTTTTGTTTCCTGATACAGCATCGTCTTGTTAGCGGAGCCGCCCCCTTTGGCCATAAATACAAATTTGTAGTAATCGCCGTCGGTTGCCAGAATATCGATCTGGGCGGGCAGGTTGGTGCCGGTGTTAATCTCTTCGTACATATCGAGCGCAACGGTCTGCGAATAACGCAGGTTCTCTTCAGTGTAGGTCTTGTAGATTCCCTTGGAAAGATACTCCTCGTCCTTGACGCCGGTCCAGATCTGCTGCCCTTTCTTGGCGGCAACCGTGGCGGTGCCGGTATCCTGACAGACCGGCAGATCGAACTGCGAAGCAATCTCGGCATTGCGCAGGAAAGCCAGGGCAACCCCCTTGTCGTTCATCGATGCTTCCGGATCGCTCAGGATTTTGGCCACCTGCTCGTTGTGAGCCGGGCGGAGCAGAAAGGAGACATCACGCATGGCCTCGTTGGCAAGAACAGTAAGAGCCTCGGGGCATACTCTCACGACATCCTTGTCGGCAAACTTCTCGACCAGTATATATTTTTCCGAGCCTTCAATTTTGCGGTATTTAGTTTCATCTTTAGCAAGCGGGAACGGGTCCTGATAAACAAACGGCTTGACTGACATCGGTGCTCTCCTTTTTAGTGGTCGAAGATTGCGATACTGTATACAGTTACCGGAAGTAATTTAGTAATGCAAATAGCCTTATAAATCAAGGCAAAATTTGTTATCGAAAATCAGGTAGACGCTATGTTGCTTATAAGCAGCTGCAACGAAGAAGTTTGATACCGTCTTGAAAGAGGACCTGCATCTTGTTCGGAACGATGACCGTTTTTACGACACCAACCCCGAATACTGGGTGAAGTATCAATCGCTTGACATTGAACCTGGCATTCATATCGTACGAGAGCGCCTTTTCAAGATCGAACGTCGGATGGAGTGATGCCCACTCTTCACGCTCGGCTTCTGCGGGGTCTTTCCTTGATACGCGCGGAACGGCGGAGGTTGAGCGGGGTTTGCTTGCAGCCGTGGCTCGTGGAGCCTTGGCCACCTTTGCCGCCGGTGGCGGATAATAGTTATGAACGCCGTTGCAGGTGTTGCATTCGACCCGTACGACTTTTCCTTCCACCATCGCAACGATTCTGTGATTCAGCACTTCGCGACACTTGGTACAACGGGCTTCAATAATATCGCCTGCCGATAATATTCTCGTAGTCATTGGTTTCCTTCTTTTATGCGGGTTATTTCGTTCCAGTATAAACGATTGGCTCAAATTTATCAGAAAAAAAACCGCTCGTCAGCTTCACAGCTGGTGAGCGGCTCTACAAGTGAATGGGAGTAAAGGCTGGTGTCAAACGATTCGTTTATCGATAACTCTAAGGGCCTTCCCTTCATGACGCGGAATACTGTTCGGTTCCACCAGTCTTACAGTTACGCCTACGCCGAGGACAGAGTCAATTCTTTTTCCGACCATGTCCAGAAAGGCTCTCTGTTTTCTCATTTCGTCGAAGAAGATATTCTCCCTCACCTCGATACAGACTTCCAGCACATCCATTGATCCTTTACGATCAACAACCAGCTGATAGTGCGGTTCACACCCTTCTATTGCAACCAGCACCTCCTCGATTTGAGAAGGAAATACGTTGACCCCCTTGATAATCAGCATATCGTCGGATCGCCCGATGGTCTTTTTCATTCTGACCATGGTTCGACCACATTCACAAACGGCATGGTCGAGAGTGGTGATGTCCCTCGTACGATAGCGGATCATCGGAAACGCTTCCTTGCTGATCGTCGTCAGCACCAGCTCGCCGACACTTCCGGGGGGTAATACCTGACATGTCTCGGGATCGATTATCTCGGCGATGAAAGCATCCTCTGCGATATGCATGCCGTTCTTGTAACGGCATTCACCCGCGACACCAGGACCGATAACTTCAGAAAGGCCATAATTATCGGTGGCGCTGATCATAAGACGAGACTCAATTTCAGTACGCATCGCTTCGGACCAGGGTTCCCCCCCGAACATGCCAACCCTTAAAGAAAGCGTCTGAGGATCTATACTCTGTTTTTCAATCAGATCGGCAAGTGTAACCGCGTAACTCGGAGTGCAGACAAGCACGGTAGATTTATAGTCCTGCATGATCATGATCTGTTTGTCACTGTTTCCGCCACTCATCGGAATAACAGCCGCTCCAATCGTTTCGGTTCCGTAATGGAGACCAAATGCTCCGGTAAACATGCCATACCCGAACGCTATCTGCACGACATCGTCGTGAGTAACCCCGGCCGCCGTCATAATGCGCGCCACCAGATTGGACCACATTTTGAGATCGTTTTTTGTGTAACCGACAACCGTCGGCTTACCGGTAGTACCGGACGAGGAGTGAATCCGGACAACTTCGCGCAGCGGCACCGCAAACATTCCATATGGGTAGTTGAGCCGCAGGTCTTCCTTGGTCGTAAATGGGAGCTTCGCAAGATCGGACAGTGACGCAACATCCTCGGGAACGATGCCGAGCTCATTAAACTTGTTACGATAGCAGGGCACATTTTTGTAGACGCGATTCAATGTAGCCTGAAGACGCTCCAGCTGAAGCTGTTCAAGCTCTTCACGAGGCATGCACTCATGCTGCGAATCCCATATCTGGTTTAACTGCATCAATAACCCTCGCGTAGCTATTCTTTGTGAGTCAATGCCGCATCTATCAACCGCTTAACGGTTGAAGTCGCTTCATCTATCGAAAGTGACGGCACTTCGCCGGTCAAGCGGATCTTCACCTCAACCTTCCCTTCGGCCAGCCCTTTGCTGCCGACAACGATCCGGAGCGGAATTCCGATCAGATCGTTATCCTTGAACTTTACACCGGGGCGCTCGTCACGGTCATCGAAAAGCACCTCAATCCCAAGTTTTTCGAGACATCGATAAATCTCTTCGGCGGCGGCCATGACGCCGGCGTCCTTGGTGTTGATCGCAACGACCGAGCAGTGAAACGGAGCGATCGGAATTGGAAAGATGATGCCGTTTTCATCATGGTTCTGCTCGATTGCCGCAGCAACGGTGCGGCCGATGCCGATACCGTAACACCCCATGAATATAATCTGCTCTTTACCATTGGCATCAAGGTATGTAGCATTAAGCGCTTTGGAATATTTTGTGCCGAGCTTGAACACGTGCCCGACTTCGATCCCGCGCCACATTTCGAGCTTTCCGGTTTCACAGCGGGGACAGGCATCGCCAGCCTCAACGGTGCGGATATCGACAAACCCGCTAACCTCGAAATCCCGGCCGCGATTGGCATTGATATAGTGCTGATCCTTTTCGTTGGCGCCCAGAACAACATTGATCATCCCCTGGACAACCCTGTCGGCAATGACCGGGATGTTCTTGGTAAGCCCGATCGGCCCAAGAAAGCCAACGGGGGAACCGGTACAGGCAAGAATCTGCTCATCGGTCGCCATCATTATTTCGTCCCAGCCGAGATAATTCTTAAGCTTGAGTTCGTTAAGTTCATGATCGCCGCGCAGCAGAGCCATCGCCAATTCACCGGCATCGGAAGCGTACACAAGCGTTTTTATGGTTTGATACGGAGCGACGTTCAGAAAAGCGGCAACATCGGCAATGGTTTTCATTTTCCGGAGTTGAAACTTTCTGTAAAGATTCGGATTTTGCATCGCATTCTGCTGTAAACAAAGGTGATTCCGCTTTTTCAATATTTGCGGCGTACCGGCATGCATCACAGGAAACGATCGCATCCTCTCCGGAATCCGCCAGCACCATGAACTCATGCGAAGAAGATCCGCCGATACTGCCGGTGTCAGCCTCGACCGCTCTGAAATTAAGTCCGCAACGTTCGAAAATACGCATATAAGCGTTATACATTTTTTCGTAGGAGAGATCCGCCGCGGAGCTGTCAACGTCAAATGAATAGGCGTCTTTCATGATGAACTCACGACCGCGCATCAAGCCGAAACGGGGGCGGATCTCATCGCGAAACTTGGTTTGGATCTGATAGAAATTAACCGGCATCTGCCGATAACTTTTTATCTCGCGCCGCACCATGTCGGTAATGACCTCTTCGTGGGTCGGTCCCATGCAAAATTCGGCATCTTTACGATCTTTAAAGCGGAGCAGCTCCTTGCCGTAAAAAGCCCAGCGACCCGACTCCTGCCACAGCTCAGCCGGCTGAACACTCGGCATCAACATCTCGATAGCATCGGCTTTGTTCATCTCTTCACGAACAATGTTCTCAAACTTGCGAATAGAACGGAGCCCAAGCGGCAGGTAGTTATAAATTCCTGAAGCGAGCTTGCGGATCATCCCGGCCCGCAGCATCAGCTGGTGCGAAACCACCTCGGCATCCGAAGGGGTCTCCTTGATGGTCGGTATAAAATAGCGTGAATACAGCATTTAACTTCTCCAGACTGGTTATATTTAGCGACAAAAGTTATCCTGAATCGTTCTAAAAGAGCGCTTGCGTTTTCAGTATGACTTTTTCTGTCGCATGTATCTGCTATTCTCCTGATATCAAGAATCAGGAGGGTACTCATGAAAAAGAACAACATTCAATTACAAGCAGGCCTGAGCTT
>CAIYDX010000300.1 GCA_903925005.1 uncultured Geobacteraceae bacterium | reverse complement strand
GGGAAGGATTCAAGCAATACGTCTGGAGTTCGATCTTTGCCTACAACATGCAGATTATTGCACGGATCAAGCTGGATGCGGGCTGAACTGACAACAGCAGCATCGAAACACTCCCTTACCGGGTGAAGTGCGTCATGAAAATGAGAAAGAGCAACTGGTTACATGATAGCCCGAGCGATCCAAAACAGGGCTACTAACAATGACCGGAGAAACCAGTGCGTCTCAAACTTTGGATATACAGTGTCTTTAAATCCTTTGATGCACCGCCTTGTAGGGAGGGGTGATTCACTCAATAGTAAATTTCGGTGTACCGAAATTGTGGCTTACAACCTTTAGATAGCCTGTACCTTGCTGCGTGGTAATTTATTCAGGTTTGCTATATTCACAAATATGATGTAATTTATCGACATAACCCATTAAATTAATCGGTAGAAACAGATGCCATCACGCATCGCTATGTAAAAGGATTCTGCAGAATCTCCTGTCTATTGTTGTCTGGCAACCAGTTTGAAATAAATAGTTTATTACTTCTATAGCATGGAAATCTATCATGGCTTTTATTCAAGAACAGTTTGATAAAATAGCTTCAATGGCAAGAATCTACGGTGCCACTCGACTGATCCTTTTTGGTAGCGCTCTGGATTCTCCAGAAACAGCTAGAGACATAGACCTAGCGTGCGATGGCGTTTCTGGGTGGAAGTTGTACGAACTTGCTGCTCGACTTGAAGAGGAAGTCAACGTCTCGCTTGACTTGATTCCACTTACGCCGCCAAATCGATTTACTCAGATGATTGAGCGTAGAGGAAGACGTCTTATATGACCGCAATGGAGTTGCGCGAAGAGATCAGCATTGAGCTTGAAATGATGGGAAGTACAGTTCAGGAAGCTGCCTCTCTGCTAAAAGACTTATCTGCCAGTGAACCTACTGTACGGGAAAAAACCGCCGCAGGAGCTTTTCTTGCTCAGTTTTACGGTGGCATAGAAAATATTTTGAAACGGGTTCATAGGTATCACGGTATTCCAATGCCAACTGGTGACACTTGGCATACAGATGTTTTTAAGAGATTCTGTAATCCTGCATTTCCTCCTTTTCCCGTGCTTTTTGATGAATCTCTAGCGGCGGATCTGTCACCTTTCCGCAAATTCCGTCATGTTGTCTATCATGGATACGGCTTTCAGTTTGATTGGGAACGTATGAAAGAGGGGTTAGCCTTGGTGGACAAAGTGTACTCACGCTTTGTATCATCAATTACTGACTACACAACCAAGCTGATTCCATAATCCAAACCCAAAAAGTAGCCGAACTTTGTTGTAAATATTATTGGGTAGTGTTCAGAAAACAGAAATAATAATTATTATCTCTGAGCCCAAAATCCAGGTGATATATGTTGTTAAGTTACATTAAGTGCGGTAAGTTTATTTGACAGTAGATAATAAATCAGCTTAATTAATGCGTAGTTATCTATATTATGCCATATAGAATCATTTTAGATTACATCGCCGTACAACCTTCACACGGCAGGGGTCACTGGTTCAATCCCAGTAACGCCCACCAATAAAAACAAGTGGTTATGGCAAATGTCATAGCCCTTTTTTATTTCATGGAGCACATATGGAGCACATTGTGAATAATAACCGGGTTCCCTGTCATGGGTTCCCGGTTTTTGTTTTCTGTCCGGGTGCATTGTCGTCACGCAATATGAATTTGCGAAGACAATATAAAGAGGTATGCTTTACGGATAATCGGTTTATGAAATATCGAGGAGGTAAATCATGGGTATTTTTTCCGATCTATTCAAAAGTGAATCAAATTATAATTTTCAAAAATCATATTTTGCTAAAACGTGTAGCAAATGTGGTTGTAATCTAAGAATTGGCGGCAATGCGTACCATCAGGACGGAAAAGGTGGTTGGGAGTGTGTAGCTCATATTGAAATCCCACCAAAGAAGCCGCCCATGTTTGCACCTGAAGGCATTAAGGCTGATTTTGATGGAGATGTAAAACTCTTAAATAAAGGGTCGTCCATTCGGATTAAAAAATACCATTTACGGGAACCGGAACAAAAAATACCAGAGGGATTTCAGATTTATGATGAGCGACTTGAAGTCGCCGGAATTCAACACAGAAGAGATGCCGCCGCACAGTTTGTAAATCAAGCGAATCAGTGGCTTGAATTTGAAAGTGAACCGTTAAATAGTTATGACTCAAACGCAATTAAGATTTTAGGTTGTTATCAGCAAAACATTGAAGAAATAAAATTGCATGTTGGTTACGTCCCTGCAAGTGTTGCTAAACAAATTACGGACTTTGCAGCGGATGAATGCAAAGCAAGGTTATTAAAAACATATATTGGTGAAAGCGGCTATGTTGAAATTTTGTTTCAAGTATTAGGGCCTAAAGAAAGAATACAAGAATACGCTTCATTTTATGTGCATACGGACGAAGATGATGATGAATATGACGATGAAGATGATTAACATACTTAAAAGGTGTTAAATTCAATAACCGGCCTAAAACGCGCCTCCCAAATTTGCCGCCAGACACCCGATCTCGATCAAGGTTAGGTGGTAGCATGTCCGTAAAACAGAGACAGGCGCAAACCATTGAAGGAAAGCGCCTGTTTATCAGTTGCGGCAATGGGTATTAAACAAAACCGGCCTCCCTGTCATGGTTGCTGGTTTTATTTTCCCGGTGTAAATATTAGATTGTTCATTAAAAATAATCTCTGTATGTTGCTCTAAATCTTTTGGGCAATATAGTTTAAAGAGGTGTTGTAAAATGCAATGGTCAATTAGCTATGACGAGGAAGGTGAAATAATTTCTGCTGTTATTTCCGGTCAAGTTTCCGTCGATGGGCTTGAAACCCTCACTGTTGAGCGCACTAGTTTGGCAATGCAACATAACACCGAAAAATTCTTACCTGAATCGTTCTAAAAGAGCGCTTGCGTTTTCAGTATGACTTTTTCTGTCGCATGTATCTGCTATTCTCCTGATATCAAGAATCAGGAGGGTACTCATGAAAAAGAACAACATTCAATTACAAGCAGGCCTGAGCTT